>CAIUKX010000370.1 GCA_903899795.1 uncultured Flavobacteriales bacterium | reverse complement strand
CAAGATATAAAAAACAACTAAAATCAAAAACAAAAATCCGACTAACACTGTATTTCGAAGCATTAACTGTCGTTTAGCTTCTTCTTTTTGTAGCGAAATTTCAGCATCTTTCAACAACATTTTATGTTTTGCCAATTGCGCTTCGAGATTATGTTTGATATTGGATAAATTATAATCGTTCAAATTGAGTCTTTTCTTCAAAGAATCATGAAACTGCATCGCAATTTGGTAATATTTGTTCGCTTGCTTTTCATCACCCATTTTAGAATAACACAAGGCTATCATTTTTGTGATTTCGAACATTTTATCCAGACTATTTCTATAATTTACACAATAATTATAAGCATTAAGTTGGTAAGACAAAGCCTGTTTGTAATCTCTCAAACGATAAATACAATCATTTCCAATGCTGTTACTCAAATAGATAATATGTTCAACATCGTGAGCCTTTTCTGCTATTTCCAAACCTCGGAGCTGCATTGGATGAGCCTTTTCGTACATGCCCAACCAGCTGTATGTTCGGGCAGTTTCATTCAAAGATGAAGCTATCTCATCCGGACTGCCCCATTTTTCACGGATGGCTAAACTGTTCAAATAATACTCCAAAGCTATATTAAAATGACCTTTGGTATTCGTCATCCCTTCATAGACACTTCCTATTGCACTCAAAGCATATGATTCTGCAATCCTGTTTTTGGTTTGCAAAGCAAGCTTTAGACTTTTTTCATAATATTCTTTTGCAGTAAGCGGATCATTCGCTTTATAGATATAGCCAATGTAGCGATATGCACTTGCCAAAACCTCCAAATTATTAGCTTCCTCAGCAACTTCTAACGCTTTGTTCAAATAGTAAAGAGCAAGATCTTTCTTTTCTAAGAAAAAATAATAACGACCAAAATCTTTCCAAGTAATAGCCAGACCATTTTTATCATGGGATTTTTGCGCGATTTTCAAGTTTTTTCGAAGATAATCTGCATCCTCGGTTTCAATATAAAGTTGATGATTTAAGCGAATTATCGTTGTATCAAATTCAGCCCGATTCAACTCTTTTTTAAGGGAATCTATTACATATTTCTGTGTATACACAACAAAGTTGAGGCACAGAAAAGCGCACAGTAGGATTATATTTTTGTAGTAGTCTTTCAAATTGTAATGGTAAAAAAGTGTTTGGATTCCCTAGCAAAAATTTCACTAGTCATCGATTTCCAAATCATAACCTTTCAGCAACAACGCAATTTCACTCATTATTTGTGCCTTCTGCGGATCTTTCGGATCTGTGTCTTCCATGTAATCACGTAGGTGAAGCTGACATTCTAAAATGTGATGTTCTTCGAAAGGCCCTTCCATATTTTCAATAATGGTCAAACAGTCCAAAGCTTCTAGAAAATTACCCTCACAAGCGATTTCTACAAACTCAGCAATGTACTCTGTGTAATCTATTTTTGAATTCCAAATAGTCGTTAATACTTTTTGACGCTGGTCTGAAAAATGGTCGTCTTTTAGAATTGAAATCATTTCCTCCGCCGCTTTACTAACTTTCACATCAGCCAAAAATTCAAGAATTTCCTGCTCCATTTGGTAAGTCAACTCCGTTTTTAATAATTCAACGATAGGCCGAATGACAGAAATATCGCCGTTCACCTGAAGCGATTTTAGGGCACTACTGATTTTTGCATCTTTCCCACTGTTTAAATCTTCAATCAATTGCTTGACTTTCAATTTACGTTGCTTCCCTTTTTCTTCAAACTCGTCCACTTTCAATTTTTTTGCAAAAATACTGGATTTATTTTTGGAAACGTAATAATTACCTGTTTTTTGATATCAAAAAATGAATTTCAAAAATCATTATATTTGTCGTATGCTTATTAGATCACAACACACTTTTTTTAACCTGATTTTTGGATTAATTCTCATGCTTTCCTCTTGTGTCGTGGAAACTGCTCATGAACCTAAAAAACAATACGTAACCATTTATTCGGATTGCCTTGAAAAAAGTGACTTACCCCTGTTCAAGTATTTTAGAAAAAGAGAAAATATTCGGATTCGAATAGTTCACATGGAATCCGACTCCATCATTCAACGGTTGAAAAGAGAGGGGTTCAATACAACAGCTGATATTATCATCCTAAAATCTTTGTATGATACTCAAAAAGCCAACAGATTTGATCTTTATCAACCTTTGCAATCCCCAGTAATAAACCAATTCATCAACAAAAGGTATAAATCACCCAGAAACACCTGGTTCGGAATCGGGATTAATCCTTATGTCTTCATAAGCAAACATGATACATTGACCAGTATTTCAGAATTTGGAGAGCTTCTCCATGCCAAAAACAAACACAAATGGTCTACAACCTTAACGAAAGCAAGAGATCTTGTTCCTATGCTTGGTCCTATTCTTCAAAAGAAAAAGAGAAGAGATGCTGTCGAATGGTATTCCAATTTTATGGAAAATGAAAGTCCGGTAAAAGTCACCTACGATAAAAACAGAATTCCTAAAATGCATACTGAAGTACTATTGACAGATTATGTTACCTATTCAATTATGTCAAATCGGAATGACAGCAGTGATTTTCATTTGAAAATGGTGTATAGTAATCAAAAGTCCAAGGGGGTGTTTTTTAACATGGTAACAGCCGGAATCGTCCGACAAGCCCGAAACTATGAAAATGCTAAATTGCTGATGGAGTATATGGCTTCAGATAAAATGAATGAAAAATTAAACAATCGTTGGTACACTTATCCTATTAGCCTTCATGATTTTACTCATCCATTCGCTTATCAAAATGCTCCATTCAGAATCTTTAAAGGGTCATCCTCAAAAATCATGGTAAATTACCCTCTATTGGACTTGATCGTCAGGAAAAAACGTACAGTGATTTCTTCAAATCAGCGGTAAAATCAGAACAATTAGTTCTTTTTAACTTTTATTTGTGACTTTATTAACACTTTGTCTTGATAAAATATTTTCGAAATCTTTTCATTCTACTTTCTTTTAGTTAGCTTTGCTTTAGGCTATGAACTAAAACTATATGACACAGGAGGAACGGCTGCGCATAAAAATTACGAATCATGAGAAGATTGTTCTTTCGCATTGCAACGAGTTAATCCGTTTGATCCTGATTGTTTCTTTGGTTATTTCACTCTCAATTATTGCTGTCGTAGTTTACCACTTTCGAATTTCTATTATTTCCATTGCGGCTGGTGGATTATTACTAATTGCCTATTGGTTTTTCTATCGATCCATTCGAAATTATGTTGCGGCATCTATTAAAGGAGAAATGTTGATTACAAAAGATATTTATAACACAAACAAAGTAACATCCCTTAAAAGTATACGTTCCCTTTCATCCATTACACTTTTTCGAATCAATTACACCCGGATTACTTATAAATTAGATGGTGTTAAATACAATATCAGAATTCTCAAAAAAATCGATTCGAACCAATTGAAAAATGAAGAAATTATCAAAACGGCTATGAATATTGCTTGTTAATAATAACTTCTTCACTTCCTAAAATCAACAACTTCCAACTTTCTGGTTATTAACACTACCCTACTTTCTGGTTGACAGGTAGATTTTATGGTAACTTTTGCTCATTTGTGGGTAATTCCTGATCTATTTCAAGGTTTTCAATGCTCTAACTTTGTGAGTAATAAAATTATTAAATAACAGAAATTATGAAAAAAGTATACTTAGTGCTTTCCACAATTGCTTTCGGATCAATGACTTTCGGGCAAATGACCCAACAGGTTATGACATTTGGAAAAAGTGACAATCGGTCTGTATCAAAGGAAGTTAAAGAGAAAGTGGTTTCACATTCTCAAAACAAAGCCGCAGGCGACATTATTTATTCACAGAACTTTGCCTCGGGAACTTTAGGAGATATGACAACATCCGGAGTGGATGGAGCAGTATGGATGTATGATTTGGATGGTTCGAATGGTCAATACGGAACACCTGCCGGAACAGTTATTGCAAATACTGATGCATCAAATGGTTTTGCTATTTTAGATGCTAATTATAATACCGATCAAAACCCAACCCATGCAGACGCTTACGACGGACAATTAGTTTCTCCGGCAATTGATGTAACAGGAAGACCAGGTGCGCTTTTGAATTTTTATTGTAAATACAGATATTGGGGAGCTTATTACCAATATCCAACTGTTGAGGTTTCCACTGATAACTTCACAACAATAACAACTTTCAATATCGGAAGAGAAGGTATTCGAGTAAATGACGGTTCAGGAACTTACCAAGTAAGTTTAAATTTTTCTAGTTATTTAGCTACAGCAACAAACAAAACAAACTTCAAATTCAGAATAAACTCAAACAATTTGAATTTGTATTACCTAGAAGTGGATGATATTCAATTGATCGAAGCACCTCAATACGATATTCAATTGAAAGAACTTTGGTTAGCTGATCTAAGTAATTCTTACGAACAAACCGATATCCCCACTGCAATTGCTGCTGCAGCTCCGTTAACTGTTCAAGCACATTTGATGAGCAAAGGATACGGAATACCTACCAATCCTGTGATCGCCGTTGGAATTTACGATGCTTCCGGAACGCAAGTGGGAGCTACACAAACAGGTGGAACACTTAACAACAACTTCACATTAGCGGATGATACGATTACTTTTATCACAACGTTCGATTTGTCGACTTTAGCAGTTGGAACATACACAGTAAGAGCTGATATTAATATTACTCAAACAGATTACAATACCGACAATGATACCATGAGAAGAACATTCAACAGAACGACTTACTCATATGGACAAAGAAACTACGACCTGACAAGAGCAGCGTATAGCCCAGGTGTTAGATATTCTGCAACTTCAGGACAAAGTAATCCAATGGTATTTGGAAACATCATGTATGTTCCGGTAGATATGACACTTCACGGTATGGAAGTAACGATCGCTAACGATGGGACTTTCTATACTACAACTCAGGATGCGGAAGTATCTTTCAGATTGTACCAAATGGATTTCACTAACAATGCTACTTTCTTGTCTGAATTCGGAACATCCTTGGATGAAAGATTCTTCAAAGTAACTGCTAATATGATTCCAGCAGCTGGATCTTACAATGATGTTGTTTTCAATTTCCACGATTCAGAATCAAGTGCTTTAGGATTTGATTTATTGGCAGGTAATTACTACTATATTGGTATGGCGAATCCTGGTGGAACATTCAACTTCTCTTTCGCTAGTAATTTTGATGATTTTGATTACTCATCTGTGTACTTTGACGAAACTGAAACAAATGCTTACGTTATCAACAGACAGGCGCATACTCGCATGAACTTTGACCCTCAATTGGCAATCATAGCTGGATTAGATCAAAATGAAAGCAACGGACTCTCTATCGGAAATGTATATCCAAATCCAACAAATGGACAAACATCTGTTAACTTCAAATTGAACAATACTTCAAACGTTACTGTAAATGTAGTTGACATCACTGGTAAAGCAGTTTACACGTCTAACGAAGGGGCAAAAAATGCAGGTTCTCACAACTTGACATTCGATGCTTCAACGTTTACAAGCGGTGTATACTATGTAACGATCACAACAGATAACACACAAGTGACTAAAAAATTGATCAAAAAATAAGAACGAATCACTATTTTTGAAGGGTCTTGGCTAAGCTAAGACCCTTTTTTTATGGATGTATTTACACCGGGTTTTTCAGGTTTATTTTTGGTTACTTTTCTTTCGGCAACCATTCTGCCTTTTTCATCTGAATTATTGCTCTTGTTCATGCTTTCCAAAGGGTATGATCCTGCACTCTGTTTGATCATAGCAACAACCGGAAACAGTATAGGAGGATTGACAAATTACGGAATAGGCCGATTGGGAAATCCCAAATGGCTTCAAAAAGCGGGAATGAATCCTGAAAAATTAGACCGATGGGAAAAATCAATTCAACGGTACGGTAGCTGGCTGGCCCTTTTATCCTGGGTTCCACTCATAGGTGACCCTTTAATTGTAGCTCTCGGATTTTTTAGAACACCTTTCTCAAAAGTTACTATTCTTTTAATTATTGGAAAATTTGTTCGATATCTGATCGTGATATCGTTTTATGTCTATTGGAAATAAATCACTTTTTTGACTCGAAGAAAATCAAGTATAAAATCAATCCCAAAAGCAAAATATACAAAAAGAGTTTTCGGTTTTTATACAATGGATGTTTCGGACGTTTATAAAGACGTTCGTACTCATCGGAAAGGCGAGAGAAATCCTTCTGACGCTTGATTTGATCGTCTGTCGGACCTGTACTTTTCTTACTCCTATTGATAGAAAACTTTCTCATTGATTCTCCTTCCAGTTTTTATTCATTTTTTCCAAAATACGATAAATTCGCATCTTGGCATTTGCCTCTGTGATCGAGTAGATATCGGCAATTTCCTTGAAACTCAATTCCTGAAAAAAGCGTAACTCAATCAAATCGAGATTTTCCTGAGGTAAGTCATTCAATTGAGCCATCAATTTTTCCTGATCCTCCATCGTCATATAACTTCCCAAATTCGCCTCCTCTAAGATATGAAGAACTTGTTTATCCTCAATCTCAACCGTAAATTCTTTTTTGTTGCTTCTAAAAAACATATTCACCTCATTCTGTGCGATTCGATATAACCAACTACAAAAAGGGAGACCCCGATCTTCGTATTTATCCAAGCTGGCCATTGCCTTCATGAAAGTTTGCTGCGCTAAATCGCCCGAAGAAGCTTCATCACCACCAATTCTTTTGAAAATAAAACGGAAAATCTTATCGAAATAGCGCTCATAAAGTACCCCGAAGTGCACATGCTTTTCCTTCGCCAGCATTATAAGCTCAGCATCGGATAATCGGGCTCTATTTTTCTTCTTAAACAATAATCAGCTTTTCGGTGTAATGCAAGGTTTTGAATAAGTAACAAAAAATTAAAAATATTTATTGAGTCGTCGCAAGTTTACCACAACGTAAATAGATTACTTTTCGCTGTGAGATATTTGTAGAAAAAAGTTATGACAATAATTGAATTTTTACATTATTTCCCTAACGAAGAGGCT
>CAIUKX010000369.1 GCA_903899795.1 uncultured Flavobacteriales bacterium | reverse complement strand
AGCCTCTTCGTTAGGGAAATAATGTAAAAATTCAATTATTGTCATAACTTTTTTCTACAAATATCTCACAGCGAAAAGTAATCTATTTACGTTGTGGTAAACTTGCGACGACTCAATTTATTTATTATAAAAAGACAATAATAAAAGTAATCTGATCACTAAGTATTCACATTAAGCTCAAATTAACAATAGATAATACAACCTGAATTGAGATGAATTACAGATGACAAAAAACACTTTGTTTGACTGTTTTTTTTGGAGGGAAATTATCAATTATTAATAAAATCCAAATTCCCGTTTTTCATATTGTGGTAAGCACGGGCAAGATAGGCCAATAAAACACGCATAGTATCAAAAGCTTCTTCCGATTCCGGACTGATTTCCTTCTTTTGAAGTCGCAATAATAGTTTCATATACAATGCATGAAAAGCAATTTCGATATGATTTTTGTCTTTGAGATTCGACTTTTCCTTGAAATGATCAATATTAGGTAACGCTCGTTCAAAAACACCTTTGTATTTATCATCATTTACCAGATTCAACATCGTATTATGGAGATAGGAGATTTCCACCATTACTTCGTTTATTTCATGCAGATGTCCCACTTTCTCAATTTTTTGGGATTTCATATTGTAAATCAAATCTGTATACCACTTTCTATAACTGGATAAAAATGAAGTATCTGGCAATTGTGGTTTGACATAATTCTCAATAATTTCCTCTACATCAAAAGAATAAGCACGAATCACATCTTCAATTTGGTACATATAAAGAATGTACTCCGCAATATTTTCCTTTAATTTTTGTTGTGCAATCAGCATAAGTTGGTGTTACTTTTTCAGTTCACTCTGGATTTGAGCTTGATTTTCATTCAAATAGGCTGTGAATTCTTTAGTCACGTCCATCAAAGGATTGATATAATTAAATTGACCCCCTTTAGCATAGATCATCAAAATGTCAATTCCATGCTCTACACAGTATTTTTTACTGAATTGTTCAATTTTTTTACCAATCGCATCCAATTTGTCCAAGGTTTCTTTTTCCAATTTTGCACCTTGATCTTGTTGATACTTCATCAATTCTTGTTCCTGCAATTGAAGATTACGCTGATATCCTTCCGATTCCACTTGAGAAAGCTCATTGTTTTGAGCACGTGCCATGAATGTATTGTAATAAGCTTCCATGTCTTTTTGCTTTTTCTCTAAAGTTGATTGAAATGCTTTTTGCTTTTTAGTCACCAAAGCATCCTGCTCTTTGAAATACTCAAAATTTGCTTTCATACTATCTTGATCATAATAAGCAATTTTCAACTCTCCAATTTTCTGAGTTTGAACTTTAGGAGTTGTATCCGCTTTTTTCTCTTCTTTTTTTCCACCACAAGAAGTGATTAATAAACTCAAAAGTGTAATTCCTACTAACGTTGACTTTAACATATTTCTTTATTTTTTTGTATACAATTCTTTGAATGCTGTTTCCCAATCTGCTCTCATTTCTACAAACCGATTGAGAGCATTTTTGAGTAAACTATCGTTAACCATAGTCACAACATCGTCTAATCCCATCACATCTGTCTCACCTATTTTGTAAACTTGTTCAAACTGACCCAATTCAATCTTCACGATGTACTTGGAGTTGTAATTGAAAATCTGAATTTTATACCGTGGATGAGGAATTTCTGTAACTAAACGCATGTCATTTTTTTTTGCAAAAATAATAGAATTGATCGGATTATACAGACAAAAGACTAAGAGACCTAAAATTCAAGACTAATTAATATTTAATCAATTGATTATATGGAGGGAAAGAAAAGTTAAATATGAAATGGATCAAAAAAAAAGCACCTCCAATTGGAAGTGCTAATCAGTTATATACTAGTTATTTTTAAGCTGTAACCAAATCAGATTCTTGGTATACTTTGAATTCAAAAGGAACTTTTACCATGTATGCATAATCCTGACCAACTTCATACATATCTTCGTCAGAATCACGGTACAACCATTCTACTTTTACTCCAAAACCATTTTCCGCCAATTCATTTAATTTATACAGTAAAAATAAAATACGTTTGGATGACGTAATATTAAAATACTCTAAATCAATGATT
>CAIUKX010000368.1 GCA_903899795.1 uncultured Flavobacteriales bacterium | reverse complement strand
AGTCAATCGGTAATAAAAACAATGAAACGGTTACCCGATACCGGTGAAACTACAAGCTACACAACCACATTCGGCGAAGACAATGATTACACCATTAATCCTCCTTACTTTACAATTAACGGAAATGGAACAGTAACCGACACCGTAACGGGATTAATGTGGCAACAAAAAGACGGTGGCGAAATGACGATTGAAAGAGCTATTTATTATTGTGATACACTTACACTTGGCGGTTATACCGATTGGCGATTACCATTGCCCCACGAAGGGTTCAGCATACTTAATCATCAATATGCAAACCCTGCAGTAAATACTACAGTATTTACTACTACTACTGCACAGTATTGGTGGACCAGCGAACGTCAGGCGAACGACACCACAAAAATATGGGTTACGAATGCAGGTGGCGGAATTGGAAATCATCCTAAATCAGAAACCATAAGCGCAGGAGGCACCAAGATTTTCAGTGCCCGTGCAGTGCGCGATGTTACTCCACCTCCAACAATTCCAAATCGTTTTACCGATAATGGCAATGGAACAATAACTGATAATTTAACCACTTTAGTATGGCAAAAAATAGTGTATTCCGATTCTATAACATGGGAACAGGCACTTACTTATGCCGACACACTTACGCTGAATGGCAACACCGACTGGCGATTACCAAACATTAAAGAACTGGAATCAATTGATGACGAAAGCTTAGTTAATCCTTCCATCAACAGAACTTTTTTTAGTACCATGGTAACCAATAAATACTGGTCATCTTCCAGCTTGCCCAACCAGCCTACCAAAGCATGGTACCTCGATACTCAATTTGGCATTACTACTTATGACTTTAAAACTCTTCGACATTATTTGATTTGCGTGAGAGGCATTCCATCTATTACTACTAACATTAATAGACTAACTAATACTCTTGATCAAATAAATATTTATCCCAACCCCGCCACTACCATGATTACCATTACATCATCCGCCAACATAAAAGAAATAAAAATAATAAATCTTTTGGGCGAAGTGGTTTCGACAAACTCACCAACCAATAATCAATCAACAATAGACATCAGTCAATTATCAAAAGGAATTTATTTCGTAAGGCTAAAACATAATGGAATTTATCTAAATACAAAAATAATCAAACAATGAAAAAAACACTTATTTCTTTTGTTTTTTTTCTTTTTTCATTCATTCACCAATTGCCTGCCCAACGTTGGCAGGCGGTGGGTGGGGGAATGAATGGACCAACTTCATACAATGAAGTAAGAGATTTTTATGGGGATACAATTGGAAATAAACTATATGTAGTTGGGGAATTTCCTTATGCTGGTTCAGGAGATAGTGTAGTAAATCAGTTAGCGACATGGGATGGCAGCACCTGGAACAATGTGGGACATGGAAGTGGTGATACAATTTGTTTATCTGGTGGAGGATGTAATCCTTTTGTGAGTGTAATAAAATACCACAATGATGTTTTTGTTAGCGGACACACTAGATCAATGGGCGGAAACTATAATATTAAAAATTTATCAAAATGGGACGGAATATCATGGTCTGCTGTCGGTAATCCTAATATTGAGCCATACTTGTTTCAAGCTAATGATTCGCTATTTGTAGTGGGTCAGTATGACACTATCAATAATCAGCATATTGAAGCTATTGCTAAATGGAATGGAACTTCTTTCCAGTCATTCGGTACTCCATTGCCTTTTTACAGCCAAAGTGGGATTATACGTGGTTGTGCATATTATCAAAATCAATATTATTTTGGTGGTGATTTTATCTTTCCGGGAGGGTTGAAAGATATAATAAGGTGGGATGGCAGTCAGTGGCAACCATTAGGGAATGGCATTTTAGGTAGCTCTTCATTTGTTCTGGAGACAGTTGTTTATAACAATCTATTATATGTTGGTGGCGTGTTTTCTCAAAGTGACGGAAATGCTGGGAATACAATGATGACATGGGATGGAACTCAATGGCATGATGCTTTTCCGGGAGTTAATTTTAGTAATGGAATAAGGTACTTAACAACGTATAAAAACAAGCTGTATATATCTGCCCAATTTACTATGGCTGGTATTCCAGGATATTTTTATCTTGCCCAATACGATGGCACTAATTTCTGTGCTTTTGGTGGTACAGGAAATATGCCTGGTATAGAGACAACACCAATAGCAATTGTAGGATTTAGAGACACTATTTATGTTGCTAGCAACAGAACTTTTTTTGGAGATACGATAAACTATATAGGGAAATGGATGGGAGGAGATTCGGTAGAAGCTTGTATGACTATTGTACAAAGTGTAAATGAATTATCTTCAAATAACAATCAAATCAATATTTCTCCCAACCCCTTTTGGACACAAACAACAATTTCCTTTAGCGAACCACAAAAAAACACAACCATAAAAATAATGGATGTGGTAGGCAAGGAAATAAAAACAGTTTTGTTTTCGGGTAAGAGTTTAATACTTGAAAAAGGAGAAATGCAAAGCGGTGTTTATTTTGTACAGATAACAGATGAAAAGAAAAATGT
>CAIUKX010000367.1 GCA_903899795.1 uncultured Flavobacteriales bacterium | reverse complement strand
GATGATTTATCATATGTTATATTGAGCCTCTATGCCTTGAGCATTTACTGATAGTCATAAATCATTTTATAAAAAATAATATTTGACTTGTTATTTCACTTTACCTACTATTGAATAAGTTCGATAAATGGACTACTTGTATAAAATATATATATATGAATGATATTATCAGAATCGGCAATAAATACCAGATTTACAGTGTAGATGAACTTGCATTACATCTAATGCAAAGAATTTTTCATAAAGACCCGTTGGGTGATCTGGATGGAGAACATATTTATAATGCATTACTTTACCTGGCTATATCCCAAAAAGAGCTACCTCAAAACCTTTTTATCAAGGTAAAAACCATGAGACAGGAGCTACCTCGGTTTGTTGAGCAATTTGACAAACAGCTTGCGAAGCTGGTAAAAACCTATGAAGCATGTTATAATTACCAACAGGCACAGGTCGAGAAATTTGAGAACCTACCCGAATATGCTCTACCTGAAGATACAGATGCTACAGTTGACTTTATTATATCACTAAAAAAAGATGTATATCCATTCAAGGAGGCAGAGGATATGCTCGGCATCACAAGACAAACACTAAAGAAGTGGGCAGAAAACAACATGCATGGCATCAAGTGCGAAACGGTTCTCGGTAAGAAACGTGACTACTTAAGCAAGGAATCAGTAATAAAGATATTTAGGAAGAATCAGGGAATTAGACTTGCTGCTTAGGATCGATGTTAAATGCTACATTAACAAAATCCATGTGTATGGTTCGAGAGAAGTCAATGTACCCCTGTAATGTACTTATTTTACTATGACCAGTGTATATCATCAATTCATTAACGGGTGTATGGTAAACAAGATTGGTGATAAAAGAATCCCTCCCTTGATGCCAACTGATAGCATCATATCTCGCCAGATATTCACCTGTTTCTTTGTCCTTTTCTTCGGTCAAAGCATTGAATAAACCTGATAGCTTCAGCAACTTATGTAACTTACTATTTAGATCGGTATTACTTGTTACATGCCGTTTGATGTTATTCTCATACTTATTCAGAATATCAATAGCCGTATTGCATAGCGGTATGCGAAAGGTAACACCACTGCTGTCAATTGTCTTTACAGCCCTACGCTGGTAAAACATTCCTTTACCTGAGTGATGCTCCTTAATAAAGGACGAATCAAAGACCTTTAGATCGCCATACCTTAATCCAGTCAGACATGTAAAAACAAACATATCTTTAACTATATTATAATTTTCTATATCAAAATTTTTGTTGAACAGCTGATATACCTCATCAATGGTTAGGGTTACTTTTTGTTTCTTCTGGGGACGTATTGTCCTCATGAAATCTTCGACCACAGTCAATCTGGTAACAAGCTTCTTATTTATCAAAAATTTCCAAAATGTAGAAAAACAACCGAATCTTTTGTGTAGTGTTTTTGCTACCAATTGTCCTTTGGTTTTATAATCATACATGATACCGTCCTTTTCATATTGAAGTGGTCTTTTCACCGATAACCATAACTTAAACTTCCTGAGCCATTCTTCATCAATATGTTTTATTAGAATCTTGGTATTGGAGTGTACTTCATAGTCATAAAATGCATTTAGTAATGATGTATAGTCTTTAAGACTTTGTATCTTTTTTGATGCGGTAAACTCCTCTTTTTTACGTTTGTGAAATTGTTCGTACATGGGAATAAGCTCAGCAAACAATTTCTCTTGTTGGTCATCGGAATATTGTTTCAGGTATGCATCAAGCTCCTCACCAGAAACAATATAACCCTCATTGTATTTTTCTCGGAGATACGTATTAGCTATTTCTAACCACTTATTGATGCGCTGAATTTTTTCATGGTAGTTATCCGCCTTGGCATTAATCGTTTGTTTATTATCATCCCATTCATCAAACTTTCCTGATCTTGTTTTGTTTTGGCTGATAGTCACACCGATATTAAACCGCACCTTCCTTTTGTTATAATAATAAAGTACAATTGTACCGTTATTATTCTGAAGTGATGCCTCTTTAAATGCCTCTTTTTTCATACATGCAAGTACGCTATTTTAACTGAAATATTTTAGGCAATATTTAGTCAGTTATGCATAACAAAATACAAAAATGACAGTTCCGTTGTGTTATAAAAAAAATTAACTTTATTACATCTACCTATTTTTCAACTTTTTATGTATTTGTGTTAAGTGCATAAGAAATTGTGTCGGGTTTAGACAATCCTGTCTTCCCGACATTTTAATAATAAAACCCGCTGCTGTAGCGGGTTTTATTATTTATGTAGTAAATCTGTAGCAAAATTTCGATTACTTATCTCTCATTATTGTGCTGAAAATTGTTAGGTGAATACTCCAAAAGAGATCTTGAAAAAGCATATTTCACCAATAATTATTCTTACAAGCGTGGCACATACAATGGGTGCATCCTTATTTGCAAAGAATCATCCCATTCATCTGCATTGCCACCGTGTCTATCGGTTAACTTTAATTGCTTTGCCAGGTGGGTTCCAAGCTGCTTATTAAATACTGAAACACCCGTCACGCAACAATCCCCAATAATTTTGTGGAACCAGCCTATTTCGGCTTCTCTGTAAAGGTACTTTCCATTCTCATTACCACTCTCACCACCAATTATTACCCAGTGTATGGTACCGTCAACCAAAACGCCCGACAGATCCACTTCCTCAAGCAATGGCTCCGCTGAGATGAACCTGATCTTTGCTGGTATGGTCTTTAGAGTTTCCACACGGTGTATGTATTTTTGGCTCTCAACCGATACACCCAACCAAACATTAGGATAACCTTCACCCCAGTCTTCTGGTAAACACTGTTTTATGCGTTCTGGTCTTTTGGTTAAAATCAGCCACTGGTGTTGTGGCGTTCTCTTTATTACATCCCAAGCATCCGCTCTCCAGTCATCTGCCTCATCTATAAAGAAGTCTGACCAACTGCAAGTAAAGATTATTTTTGGATCTTGCCAGGTTAATGCCTTATAGAAAGTGGCATCTAATGTCCTGGTAACTTTGGTTGGATCCTGACCGTAACGGTATTTATCACGGAACATGTAACAGAATTTACATCCTGGCGATATCTTCTGGCATCCCATCCAAAAGTTGACAGTGGCATCGCACCACTGGATCTTACTTAATTCACCCATTGTATATTTTTTTAATTGGGTGCGGCTACAGTTAATAGCCGCTTATTGTACGGATAAATCCACCAAACATTCGGGGAAATGCTCCGTCAGGTAATTGTACATCGCCTGTCTGTACAGGTCTGATTTCTTTCTTCTTGTGATCTTAATTAGTGTTTCCAGTCTGTTTTTCTCGGTCGTGTCGATCCTGAATCGGATAAAGTCTTCTTTTTTCGTTGTCTGTTCCATAAATATTGTGTTTGTATATATAAATATGCAGCAAAACAGCAAAGTGCACATAAATGCACAAATATTTTAAAATATATATGAATATTTTCCGTCCGATCCCGAATTCTTCTAAAAACTGCACTATTTATTAGAAATGAGATAATATGGAATACAACTACACCATTACGCTGGACAACACCAGACAGGCGCATAAGCCGAACAAAAATGACATCCCAACAATAAGTAACAGGTTGATCGTGATCACTGGTTTAACAGTATCGGAGCTATTTACCTATCTGACACAACCCTACAGTTACACCTGGTGTCCTTCTTTATTTAACGGACGAAGAAAGAATGATAACTGGCTGGGGCAGATGGTATTTGCTCTTGACTTTGACGGTGGTATCACACCTGATGAAGTAATAAAGCAGTTTCAGGATTTCGGCATTACGCCCAAT
>CAIUKX010000366.1 GCA_903899795.1 uncultured Flavobacteriales bacterium | reverse complement strand
TGTAGGGACAAGTCGCGACGTGTCCCTACAAACCACACCTATGGCGTGGTTAACGACACAGGAAGAACCTTTCCATTCATCCATTGATTGCTATTCAGCGCAAAATCAACAATAAATTCAGCCATTTTTTCAGCAGAAACCGGAGCTTCGTATCCCGGAAATGCTTCTTCTAACATTTCGGTTTGAGCTGCACCCAAACACAAACAATTCATCTTCACTTTGGAATCTTTATACTCCTCGGCAAACAGCTCTGTGAAACTGGCAATAGCAGCCTTGGATGTTGAATACGCTGCCAATCCGGCAAATTTTACACTTCCCTGGAAACCACCCATCGAACTGATGTTAACGATATGTCCGCCTTTTTCTAACATTTTGGGTAAAACCGCTTGAACAGTATGCATCACACCAATTGTATTGACTTGATAACATGAAGAAATCTCATCGTGTGACAATTCTGCAAACGGTTTGTTGATCAATTTTCCAGCGTTATTGATTAAAATATCGATGCTCTCAACTTCTGCAAAAATTCCTTCAGCTACTTGGCGTAAATGTCCTGATTCAAGATCAAAAGGATGACAGATAACATTCTCCAACTCGGAAAACTCCTCCATTGCCTTGGTATTTCTGGAAAGGGCGAGTACGGTATGATTTGGGTTAGCTGCCAGTTGTTCAACCATAGCTCTACCGATTCCTCGACTTGCACCTACAACAACAATTGTTTTTTTATTTTGCATCGAAACTCACAATTAATTCTTCACTTGCCGGATGAGACTGACAAACCAAAACATAGCCTTGAGCAACTTCTTCATCCGTCAACGCATAATTCATGGTCATTGTCGCTTTACCTTTCAAGACTTTTGCCTTGCAGGAACAACAAACACCACCACGGCAAGAATAAGGAGCATCGAATCCTTCTTTGTCCAAGATATCCAAAATCGGTTTTCCGTTGGACTTCAATTTGAATTCAATTTCTTCGCCATCCAAAATGACCTTCACGTTACTTTCTCCAGAAAATGTAGAAACTTCAGAAACGGTATTCGATTGCATCAAAACAGGGGTCGTGAACAATTCATAATGTACTTTATCAGCTGAAACACCGAATAATTTTAATGCATCCACACCCGCTTTAATCATTTCCTCCGGTCCGCATAAAAAGAAAGCATCCGCTTTTAATAAATCCAAATCTTGTTTGATAATTTCTGAAATAGCTGATTTATCAATTCTTCCATGAGAAAAACCTTCCTTTGTTTCACCTGATAAATAATAATGAGGTGAAACATGGCTCAACTTCTGAATTTCGTTGTAAAATAACGTTGATCCAATCGTTCGGTTTCCATAAAATAATTTCATGTTACCGCTACGGCTTTGCAAAGCTTTCGCAATAGACATAATAGGTGTAATACCACTTCCGGCAGCAAAAGCTACCACATTTTTATACCCCGATTTCAAACGAAAATTACCTTCCGGCTTGGATACCTGAACATCCATTCCTTCAGCCGCCGTTTTATTAAACCAATTGGAAACTTTACCGTTTTCAACTGCTTTTACAGCTACAGCTAAGGTTTCTCCCGGTCCACTGCAAATCGAATACGATCTTCTTTCCTCTGTTCCGTTGACATCTACCAAAAAATTGATGTATTGTCCAGCTTCAAAAGCGAAGGTCGATTTTAAATCCTCAGGAACTGCCAATGAAACCTTTACACTTTCAGCCGTTAATCGTTCCACTTTTTCGATCGTTAAATCAAAAAAACCTTTGTGCTTTTTTGGCGCATCTTCCTTTTTAAATAATTTCCCAAATAATCCCATACCTTTAATCGTCAAATGATACTGTTAATGTTTTACTTGTTGGATGAGCTTGGCAAGTTAAAATATACCCAGCCTCCACTTCATCCGCTTCCAATGCATAATTTACATTCATTTTTGCTGTTCCTTCCAAAACTTTGGCCTTGCATGTACAACAAACTCCACCCTTACAGGCAAAAGGTAAATCACCACCTGCTTTGGTTGCTGCATCCAAAATAGAATCACCGTCTGAATCCAATGCAAAATCTATCGTATCTCCATCAATGATAACTTTAATATTGGAAGCTACTGTCGGCTCGTTACTTACCGAAGCTGCAGCTGCAACCGGAGCTGAAGTTGTAAACAACTCAAAGTGGATGCATTTCGGATCATTTACATACTGTCCCAACACTTCCTTTGTATCGTGAATCATTGATTCAGGACCGCAGACAAAAACCGCATCAATAGTCGTATTGGACAAGAAAGCTGTATATAATTTTTCTAATTTTTCTTTGTTAATTCTGCCTTTTTGAATTGCATTTCCCAAACTCTCCCGTGAAAGTACATGAACCACACGAAGACGATCCATATACCTGTTTTTCAACGCCTCAATTTCTTCTCTGAAAATGATTGAAGCAAAACCTTTGTTACCGTAGAACAAGGTAACATCACTCTCTGGTTCATCTTTTAAAACCGATTTCGCGATCGAAATAATTGGTGTAATTCCGCTCCCTGCAGCAATCAAAACATACGATTTTTTATTTGATTCTGAAATGTTAACGTGGAAATTTCCGGTTGGAGTCATTACTTCCATTGCTTGACCAACCGTTAATTTCTCATTGGCAAAATTGGAAAATTTTCCTCCTTCTACTCTTTTTACAGCCACTCGCCACTCATTTTCAAAAGGGGAAGAACACAATGAATAAGAACGTCGGGTATCTTCTCCATCAATCGTAGCACGAAGTGTTAAATATTGACCTGATTGAAAACTATAATCTTGCTGCAAATCGGAAGGAATCGTAAAAGCGATTGAAACGGTATCCTCAGTTTCCTTGCGAATATCAGAAATTGTAAGTGAGTGAAATTTTGGAGTCATTCGAATTAAAAAATATTTTGAGGGTAAAATTAAACATTTTCATAAAGAAATGGTGCTCCGACAGAATCTTCTCTATCTTTTGGATAGATTTTATATTGAAATAATGAACATTATTAGCTAATTTTGTACAACTATAACAATTTCACTATGAAAGATCTAAATATTCAAGAGTTGGAAAGACGTTTTCAAGAAAAAATTGACAACGATATAAAAATTGAACCAAGAGATTGGATGCCAGAAGAATATCGTCAAACGTTAATTCGACAAATATCTCAACATGCACATTCGGAAATCGTAGGTATGCTTCCTGAGGGAAACTGGATTACCCGTGCTCCGAACCTGAGAAGAAAAGCCGTTTTGTTGGCAAAAGTTCAAGATGAAGCCGGCCACGGATTGTATTTATACAGTGCTGTTGAAACCCTAGGCGCGGATCGAGAACAAACCATTGATGACCTACATACTGGTAAAGCTAAATATTCTTCTATTTTCAATTACCCGACCACTTCGTGGGCAGATATGGGGGCGATTGGCTGGTTGGTAGACGGAGCTGCGATCATGAACCAAGTACCGCTGTGCCGTTGTTCCTACGGACCTTATGCACGTGCGATGGTGCGTGTATGTAAAGAAGAATCGTTTCATCAACGTCAGGGATTTGAAATTATTTCCCTTTTGGCACAAGGTACACCTGAACAAAAAGAAATGGCACAAGATGCCTTGAATCGTTTTTGGTGGCCTGCACTAATGATGTTTGGTCCTAACGATGCTGAGTCTCCAAATACACTTCAATCGATGAAATGGAAAATCAAGCGTTTGACCAATGATGAACTACGCCAGCAATTTGTTGATGTAACTGTTCCTCAAGCGCACATGATAGGTCTTACAATTCCTGATAAAGATTTAAAGTTCAACGAAGAAACCGGTCACTACGATTTCGGTGTAATTGATTGGGCGGAATTTTGGGAAGTGGTGAAAGGTAATGGTCCATGCAACAAGGAACGTGTTGATGCACGACGAAAAGCCAAAGAAGACGGGCAATGGGTGCGAGATGCAGCCATGGCTTATGCAGAAAAAAGAAAAATTCAAAAGGCATCGTAAGGACAGGTCACGACCTGTCCCTATAAAGCAAGAAAAATAAAAAAATAAAAAATTATGTCAAACAAAGAATGGCCATTGTGGGAAGTTTTCATCCGAAGCAAACAGGGATTGAACCACAAACATGTTGGAAGTTTAAGAGCTGCTGATTCAAAAATGGCGGTTGAAAATGCACGCGATGTCTATACACGCCGCTCCGAAGGAATTAGTATTTGGGTGGTTGAATCGAACAATGTATTCGCATCGGATCCATCGGAAGCAGATTCATTATTTGAACCGGCAGATTCAAAAGCATACCGTCACCCTTTGTTTTACGATGTTCCAGATGGAATTTCGCATATGTAATTTTTAAGACATTAAACAATGGAAACAAAAGAAGCTTTATTTGAATACGTTCTTCGCATAGGAGACGATAGTTTAATTTTAGGTCACCGTGTTTCAGAATGGTGTGGTCATGGCCCTATTTTGGAAGAAGATATTGCCTTGACAAATATTGCTTTGGACCTCATCGGACAAGCTACTAATTTATTGGATTATGCCGGTCAATTAGAAGGAAAAGGACGAGATGGTGATGCATTGGCTTTCCTGCGTTATGATCGTGAGTACAAGAATTTATTACTGGTAGAACAAACCAACGGCGATTTCGGTAAAACGATTCTTCGCCAGTTTCTGTTTGATGCATACCGTACATTATTATTAACGCGACTTTCAAAAAGTACAGATGAACAATTGTCCGCAATTGCAGTTAAATCATTGAAAGAAACTAAATACCACTTGAAACATTCGTCTGAATGGGTGATTCGTTTGGGTGACGGAACAGAAGATTCACACAGCCGTATTCAGAGTTCGTTGGATGCTCTTTGGAAATATACGGATGAAATTTTCTTTGCTAATGAAGTAGATGCTTTATTGGAAAAAGAAGGTATTATTCCTTCAATGGAGGGAATCAAAAACGAATGGACATTCTTTGTTTCTGACATTTTCGCTGAAGCAGGGCTTGTGATTCCAACCAATAATTGGAAACAAGAAGGTGGGAGAACAGGCAGACACACGGAACATTTGGGATATTTATTGGCTGAATTGCAATACATGCAACGTGCATATCCCGATATGAAATGGTAAGCGAACAAGACATTTGGAAGTACCTTGAAGAAGTTAGTGATCCTGAAATTCCGGTTTTAACAATCGGTGACTTAGGTGTCATCCGGACTATTTCTTTGGAAAATGAGCTTTGTACCGTTGTAATTACACCAACATATAGTGGCTGTCCAGCGATGAAAGTCATCGAAGAAGACATCATTTCTAAGCTACATGAAAAAGGAGTTCCGAACGTAAAAGTTGAATTGACACTTTCCCCAGCATGGACTACTGATTGGATTACTGAAAACGGTCGCGCAAAATTGCTGGAATACGGTATTGCACCACCTGAAGATGAAGTCGATAAAAGTGTTTTATTCGCTGCGCCAACCGTTGTTCCTTGTCCTAAATGCGGATCCAGAAATACCCGGATGATCAGTCAATTCGGAAGTACAGCCTGCAAAGCACATTATCAGTGCAACGATTGCTTAGAACCGTATGATTATTTTAAGTGTTTGAAGTAAATTAATTGCTTCTCTCACCCCTTCAATGTGCTCATGACAAAAGCTGTTTGTACATTCGCAATGTTCGGAATATTCGCTAACTTCTGTTTCAAGAATACTTGGTATTCTTCCATGTCTGTTACTTCAATAAAAAGCGAATAATCAAAATCGCCGGCAATGTGGTAACAAGCGCTCACTTCTTTCAAATGCACCACTTCCTTTTCGAATCCTTCAATGATTTCTGCATTGTGCGATTTTAAAGAAACCTGACAAAAAACCTTCAAACCTTTTCCGATTTTCGATTTGTCCAAGACTGCGACGTATCCTTTGATAATTCCTTTTCGCTCCAATCGACGAATACGCTCAAAAGTTGGAGTGGTTGACAAACCTATTTTGGCCGCAATTTCCTTGTTACCCAGTTTTCCGTTCTTGGATAATAATTCCAGAATCTCTAAATCAATTGCGTCAAGTTCTGCTGCCATAGAATCGTTTTCTTATTTTATGAAAATTTTGAATCGAATTTAGCATTATTAAACTACAATTATTCTATTTATAAGAATTATTTTCTACTATCTAACAACAAAAAAGAATTTAGCATAATTTTGATTCATACACATAGAACAATATTCTTATGGACTACTCAAAAATGCACCCCGAAAGTTTGATGATGACATACGGTTACAAACCATCACTGTCTGAGGGCGCTTTGAAGTGTCCTATTTTCCAAACTTCTACCTTCGTTTTCAATTCTGCAATGGAAGGAAAACGATTTTTTCAATTGGCTTACGGGTTAAGAGAAAAAGACAAAGGTGAAGAGTTGGGTCTGATCTACAGCCGTTTGAACAATCCTGATCTGGAAATTCTGGAAAATCGTCTTTGCTTATGGGATGGTGCAGAAGATTGCGCTGTTTTCGAAAGCGGAATGTCAGCCATTTCAACAGCCTTGATGGAATTCATGGCTCCCGGAGATTTGTTGTTGTATTCACGGCCGGTGTATGGCGGAACAGATCATTTCATCAATCACTTCCTGAAAAAAATGAATATCCATGCAGTCGGTTTTCATGCAACGGATTCGAAAAAGGAAATCATCGGGCGAATTGAAAAAAGTGGTCGAGCAGATCGTTTGACAATGATTCATATTGAAACTCCAGCTAATCCTACCAATGTTCTCATTGATATTGAAATGTGTGCTGAAATAAAGCATCATTTCTCAACTGAAGAAAAACCCGTTGTCCTATCAGTTGATAATACCTACATGGGTCCGATTTGGCAGCATCCTTTGAAACATGGAGCTGACTTGGTTCTGTATTCTGCAACCAAATACATTGGCGGTCACTCAGATGTTATTGCCGGTGCATGTCTGGGATCAAAAGCTTTGATGGGACGTGTAAAAGGATTGAGAACTTTCCTTGGAAACATGGCAGGACCCTGGACAGGATGGTTACTGATGAGAAGTCTTGAAACACTCAAAGTGAGAATGGATGAACAAGCTAGAAATGCAAAATATGTCGCTAATTATTTAAGAAATCATGAAAAAATTGAAAAAGTCTATTACCTGGGATTTATAAACGATGGAGGATCCAAACGTGAAAAAGAAATTTACAAAAAACAATATTCTTCAGCTGGAGCCATGATTGCTTTCGATGTGAAAGGTGGAGAGAAAGAAGCGTTTGCTTTTTTAGATTCCTTAAAATTGATCAAACTGGCAGTGAGTTTAGGCGGAACCGAAAGTTTGGCCGAACATCCCCAAACCATGACACACGCTGATGTTCCTGAAGAAGATAAAAAAGTGATGCATATCTCTGAAAAACTAGTTCGCCTTTCAGTAGGAGTTGAAAATTACAACGACATTATCGCTGATATCGAACAAGCATTGAAGACAATTTAATGAGTTATTGCTACAGAAGATGGGAGTTCTAAAAATTAGATATTTCGAGACAAACAAAAAATTAAGACCGCAGTTTACACTTGTAAATGAGGATATTAATTTTGAAGTTGAACGAAGAAAAAGCAATTTTTAGAGATTACATAAAAAATTACACTAAAACTACTACTACACTTTTATTGTAATCTATGAATGAAAATCGGGTGTTGTCCTCTGTGGATAACACCCGATTTTTAGTTTATCTGGTAACGATGATTTTATACGTAAATAATTTCCTTGAATGTACCTTTAAAAAGTACACGCCTGCAGGTAAATCATTGTGCAATAATGTATAACTACTTCCTGTTGTGTTAGTCGATGAGAAGACAGTCTGACCATCTTCATTCAATAATTCAACTTTATCAATCGGATAATCGGACTGGATGTAGGATTTATCTTGTGTTGGATTCGGATATACTTGTACACTATGCGGATCTACTTTTCCATCAAAACCTGTGGAAGCATCTTGATTGATGATTTGAAAATAACAACGGTTAGACACCTCCGTGTATGAATCATTGGTAAACATTACGACAAAGTAACGACCTGTATCCAACGAAGCCTGTGAATCAGTTGAAGGTTTTGGAAGTAAGGAATCAGCAATGTTCATCGAGCCAGCAGGCACTCCTCCAAAATAAGTATACGAAATATAAGGTACAGCCATGTTTCCTGTAGTTGGAACACCCAATGTATCGTAAATCCCTAACCAGTCTTTCACAATACCCGGACCATCGACCCAAGTAGCCGCAATATATTCCCCTACATTATAAATAGATTTATTGATCCAAAGTTGTGTGATTGTATCTCCCACTGAAAAAAAGATCCGTTGCCCCGGTGCTGTATATCCGTTTTTTAAATAATAATTTGCAAAGTAATAACCATCAGGAAGTCCTGTAAATGTTTTGACACCACTTGCTCCTGTTGTGTATAAAAACGCTGCTGAAGGATCGGTGCCCGGTATTTTACCAACTATATAGATTCTGATACCATCTTGCGCAAACCCTGGACAGTTGGTATACGAAATATTGACATTTGTACCGGATGCATAATTAGGAAAATCGCTTGTTAAGACTGGAATTGGTCCTACATAAAAACTATCTCTCGGTGCTACTTCCGTATATCCATTGGCTGTAAAATAGGCCACAAAGTACTCATCGGCTGTGGTTAATTTGAAGGGGAGAACACCAGATGCACCTGACGTATACGACCATGCACTTGCCGGAACAGATCCGGGTGTTTCACCTTTGTGATAAATTCCAATCCAATCATAAGGTACGTTCAATCCATTGGAATAGGTGACATAAACACTATCTATCAACTCGTAAGCTGTTGTATCTGTAGCCAATTCAGGTAATCCATTTTGACTTCCGTACACTTTAAAAGAATCGATCGGACTCCAATTCGACCATTCCATATTTCTATCTCTGTGTCTTGCTCTCACATAGTGCCAACCGTTTACCAGTGAAGTTGGACCAGTAGATTGCATATTCAAGTTCAATATATTTACACCAAGATTTAAATCATTGGTTGTATCTGGTGCTCCAGCAGGACTGAAAAAATCTTCAAAATCCTTCAAAACATCTACTTCTGCGCTGGAAAACGATGCACTCTGCGCTATTTGAAATTCTGTCGAGTTCATCAATTCCCCTTCAGGTGAATTAAAAGCACTTGTACCAATGGTGTAAGGCAATGACAATGAATCAGGAATCGCATTTAAGGTCGGCGTGCTCGGAATCTGCTTGTTTTTATATCTGTGAAAGATATCTATCAATTTGTTATTTCGATACGCATATTTACTCCCTATTGAGTAAGTCTCAGCATCCATTGTTTGATTGTTGACATCAAATTCCAGAAGTGTATATGCCCATTGCGGCAACGTTTTTTGAACATCATCCATATCTTGTTCTGTACTCATTCCCCAATACTGATCCCAGGCTGTACCTCCTGAAATGACATTATAAACCGGTTCATTTTTTAATTGCCCACGTGCATACAAGTGATGGTGGGCACCTATATGCAATACATATTTTGGAGATGTTTTTAAAAGTGGAACAGCTGTATTCCTTACCCAAGTCGAAATATCACCTACATACTGTTCTGCCTGATAAGGTCTATGGCCGTATGAAATGATCCATTGCACCGTTGTATCCGCATCGGCAGCAGTTAATAATTGTTGAAGCCATGCTAATTGAGCAGCATTAACACTACTGTGCTCAGTGGTCATACTGATGAACAAAATCGGTCCTGCCTGCATTGCATAATAATTTTCTGTTCCCGAATAGATTCCCTGATATGAAAGTGAATCGAGGTAAAAGTGATTATAATATGCTGTCATTTGTAATGTCCCGTATAATTCATGATTTCCAACCGTCGTCTGAATTGGAATGTACGGTGATAGTAATTTGTTTTTATCAAAATGGACATTTTCATAATGATCAAGTGTACCAACATCGACCTGATCACCTACCATGAAAGTCAATGAAATATTATCATTCGGTTCACCGGTATATTTTTGTTCTATCTTTCGTTTGGCACATGAAACCAAGGAGTCGTAACGAGGCTCATCTTTGATTTGGTTATCACCCATGATCAAAAACCGAATTTTTCCATCAGCTGTTGCTGGCTGTCCAGGCAACGGTAATGTTTTAAACGAACATACTGCGGAAGTTTGAGTACCGGTAGTAATTTTATAATAATACTTTGTATTCGGATTCAAACCAGTCATTTTTGCTGAGTGGTAATAATAGTTGTTGGAATAACCATTATCTGTCCATATTTGATTCGTTCCATTAACGGTATTTACCAATGACGTTGGAGTCAATCCATATTCTACCAGAGTTTGCGGGTTTGAACTGGTTTTCCACGTAACATAAACCGAATTGGGCTGAATGCTTTGTAAATAGGGATAAAGTGTTTGAGCGTATATTTTGATTGTACCCAAAAGTGCAAAACATACTAAAATTAAAGTTTTCATGATGTTGTTTTTTTAACAGATTCTCTGCAAAACAACAACTTTTAAATCAGCTAGTAAATCCGTTTAGTATTAATTTTATAATAAATAATTTAGGTGTAAAATTTAATCTTAAATTTTTATACAATTAACAAATAATGAGGGTGTTATACTATTGTAACTCAATTTATAAATTGGGTTGTTCAGGCGGTAATTTTGTATCATTTTTCAAACTATTTTATTGCTTTTTAAGCTAAACAACTGCTCTAATGTCTTTAATATTTAGTTGTAAGGTTTCCCTATCATTCCATTTGTTGGTTTCCAAGGTATAGATGAGATCAAAAGGTATGCCCGGA
Organism: uncultured Flavobacteriales bacterium; assembly: GCA_903899795.1. Classification (GTDB taxonomy): domain Bacteria; phylum Bacteroidota; class Bacteroidia; order Flavobacteriales_D; family Crocinitomicaceae; genus CAIUKX01. The sequence goes on along the minus strand of CAIUKX010000366.1, from coordinate 748 downwards.
GCGATCAATTCGACTTTATCAACCATATTGAAAGCTATTCCCTCCATCACAACATCGCAGTTCGGTTGTGTAATGGAAAGTTTTAAATGAACTTCCTTTAGAATCCGGAAATCGGTTGTAAAAACATTTCGTGTCAGGAAAACGGGTTTCATGTTTCCGGGACCATGGGGTTCCAATTGATTCAAAATCCGTTTTAATCTCGGAATCTTCATTCGGTTTTCTTCACTCGTAAAGATTTCATCGAAACTGATTTCAATATCAATTTTTTCTTCGGGAACCAAGTCTTCAGGCAAGATTGTTTCACTGACAATAGCTTCAAAACGCTCTTGAAATTTCAATAAATTATCTATTTCCAGTGTCAATCCTGCAGCATGTTTATGTCCGCCGAACTGCTGCAGCAAATCTTCACATTTGATCAGAGCCTCGTGAATGTCGAAATTATTGACAGTTCTAGCAGATCCTGTAATCAAACCGTTTGATTCCGTCAAAACAATTGTAGGACGAAAATGTCGTTCTATCAATCTTGAAGCAACGATACCCACAACACCTTTGTGCCAGGATTCATTGAAAACAACAGTTGACTTTCGATGAGCATATTTTTCATCCTGATCAATAATTTCAAGTGCTTCAAAAGTAATTTGCTGATCCAGAACCCTACGTTCTATATTATCATTATTGATTTCTTCCGCAATTTTTATAATCGTGTCATAGTCTTCGGAAATCATCAATTCTACCGAATGGCGACCTG
>CAIUKX010000365.1 GCA_903899795.1 uncultured Flavobacteriales bacterium | reverse complement strand
TTTATATTTTTGATGTAAAAAGAAAGAACAATGAGAAAACAACTATCTAAATTTTGGATTTCGATTGCCTTATTAAGTGTTTTTTTCGTTGCACAAGCCAGAGCTCAATCCGATAATACCTACGGATTAAAACCCTCTTCGGTAGAATGCAAGAATTTAATGGTTTCTGAAAATGCGTTAACAACTGTCGGAAACTCCATTGCGATCGAAAACGGAAAAGTTGTTTTGACCTATCACAATATTGAGCACATCAAAGAAATTTTCAAAGATCCGAAAGATGGTTTGGTGATTGATCTTTTAACAGCATCTCAATTTGCCTGTGGTGCAGAAAACAGTCTTCAGAATTCCCCGATTTACAAAGGAAAATTGTTGGAGCCGATCTATAGAGATGCTCTCATCAAAGCCAATACAGCCAATAATCCCAATCGGTACCTGGGTCAGGTAGCAACCATTCCTGAAGATTTTAAAAATGAAACAATAGTCCCAGCGATCATCATCATCAAAAACGGTACTGCTTGTCATTGGTCCAGTCCGGTTCAAATTCCACATCGAACGTTTGAACCGATTCCCTATGAATTGCAAACGAAGGTTGAGCCCACGACTGATTTCATTGAGAACGGTGTGATCTCGTCAAAAGAAATCTTTTTTCAGTTTCAAAGGAATATCACCACGACTAAAATTCACGATCTCATTCCGGCTTATAGTGACAAAGTGCATTCCATTGAAATCACCAGTTATAGTTCCATAGAAGGAGATTCTGTCAACAATCAGATGCTGCACACGAAGCGGGCTGAATTCATGAAAAGTGAGATTTTAAAAAAGAATCAAACTTCCAAGATAATCATACAGGCCAAAGAAAATTGGGAAAAGTGTATGATTCAATTGGAAATGTTGGGAAAAGAATCGATCACCCGATTGAAGCACGATTCTATTCGAAAAGTGTTGATGCTGGACAAAAGAAACAATTGGGATTCTTTGTATTATGCTCAGCGAAGATCCAATGCAACCATCTATTACAATGGATTTGTGGATAAAAAGGAGACCAAGAAATTTTTAACGATGAATTTGCAAACAGCCTTACTGGAGAAAAATGAACCTCTGGCAAACAAGGCGTTGGATAGTTTGTATCGAACAAAATTGTTTTGTTTTTTGCTGCAGGATGAAAATACAGTGACTCAATTATTGAATTATCCTTCTTTGGTTGCCAATGCTTCGGCGGTTTTATCCATTACCGACAATTTTCAGTCCGAACAATTGATTCGCTATGTTCGCCATTGGTTGCTGAACTCCGATCAGTTGGATGCTTTAGCAAAGCAAAATCTGCTGTATTTGTATGCGAGAACTTGTAAGCAATTACTCAATAAATGGGACGTCGAGAACAGCAAATTGGCGAAAGTGCTGCATCCTTCACGAGCTGAGAAAGTATTGGCGTCGATTCAGCAAAGTTGTCCGACGGTAATTCAGTTGGATTTCAATATCGGAACGATTGAATACTATACCCAAATCAACGATTACAAATCGATCAAGCCAAAATTTGAATACATCGAATCGTATTTCAAAAAGCAAAAGTTATCGATGAAAGAATTGGAAGAATTGACACAGTTCTACAATCATTGGGGGAGATTTGATCTGACACTTCAAACACTCTACAAGGAAATTGATAATCCAGAGCTTTCCAAAAACTGTGCTTATATCTTATTCAAGACCACTTCGGCGAGTGAACTTCGAAAAACGAAAGGAATCAATTACATGAAGATCGTCAAAAAAGCCTGCGAAAAGGATGGAATCGTTTTTTGCAGTTGGGTGTCTACGACGTTTAATTTATTGTCGGACCCAAAATTGAAAGCGTTTTATTGTGAGCAATGTGCATTAAAGTGATGTTATTCAACAATCTGTGCTGCCTCCCAACCAATCAAAACTTTTTTACGAATACTTCCCCAACGGTATTGACCGTACGTTCCGCTGGATTGAATGACCCGATGGCAAGGAATTAAAAATGCAACGGGATTATCGCCAATGGCTGTACCGACAGCTCTTGAGGCCTTTGGACTTTCAATGGTTGATGCGATTTTGCCATAACTGGATAATTCTCCCAAAGGAATTTTGAGTAGACTGTTCCAAACTTTCAGCTGAAAATCGGTTCCTTTCAGGTGGAGTTTCAGTTCTTCGGTTGTGGTTCTTTCTTTTGAAAAACAAGCGATCGCTTTTTGTTGAAGTGAATCAGTTGTTTCGTTAAATTGTGCATTTGGAAAGTATGATTTCAGTTCTTCGAAGCTTGCTTGTCCATCTTCCGTGAACGCGAGGTAACAAATTCCTTTTGGGGTGGAAGCAATCAATAATTTTCCAAAAATACTGGATTGAAAGCTGTAGTTGATTCTTAGATTTTCTCCTCCGTTTTTGAATTCTCCGGGAGTCATACCTTCTATTTTCACAAATAAATCATGCAGTCGACCAGTACTTGAAAGTCCAGTTTTTTGTGTGGTGTCAAATAGTGTTGCTTGTTTTTCCTTGAGAATACTTTTTGCATATTCCACGCTTAGGAATTGAAGAAATTTTTTGGGACTAACACCTGCCCATTCCGTAAATAAACGTTGAAAATGAAAAGGACTCAGGTGAACTTTTTCGGCTACTTCATCTAAATTAGGTTGATTCTTGAAATTCTCTTTCAAATAATCAATGGCTTCTGCAATTCGATTGTAGTCAATTATTTCCTGTGTTTTCATTCCTTTCAATTTGATACAAAGCTAAGTTAAAACGGGAGAATGAAAAACCCGAAACTTGCTGTTTTTGATGTTGTATATGTAGGGGCAAGGTCGCGACCTTGCCCCTACATACAAAACATCCAACATTAAATTATGCTTTTGTGAATTGAGCATTGATCAATAATTTCACTTCGTCCGATACGACAATTCCTCCGGCTTCAGTAACAGCACTCCATTCCAAACCAAATTCCTTACGGCTGATTTTTCCTGCAAATTCGAAACCGTGTTTTTCATTTCCATAAGGATCTACCATTTTTCCAGCGTATTCAACATTCAAGCTTACCGGATTTGTAATTCCTTTTAAGGTTAAATTCCCTACCATTACAAAATTTGAATCGTCTTTTTTGGTGAATGAGGTAGAAACGAATCGCATTTTCGGATGAACTTCAGCATCAAAGAAGTCAGCACTTTTTAAATGTCCGTCACGTTGCTCATTGTTTGTGTTGATACTATTGATATCTGCTTCAAAGGTAAATTTTGCATCCGATAAATCTTCATTATTCGCCTCAATAGTAGCGTCATACGTTGTGAAGTTTCCAGTTACTGTTGAAATCATCAAGTGTTTAATTTTGAAAGACACTTCTGAGTGCATTGGGTCAATTTTGTACGTTGCCATAACTTTTCGTTTTTATATTAATTATTTAAGTCAAAGGTAACATAGCAATCGACCTGGATCAAATAAACTGGATTAAGAAATTACGTTAATGTAGATTAAGTTTAGGATGTTTGATTCATTCTTTTAATTAAAATCCAACATCCAACATCAATTTTTCACCAGCTCTTTTCTTACTTTACTTAAAAATTCAGGAGTGATGCCCAGATAGGATGCAATTTGTTTCTGAGGGACTTTCTCAACAATTCTCGGATATTTTTTCATTAAATTAAGATACCGTTCTTTTGCCGGAAGACTTAAATTTTCCAATAAACGTGACTGAATATGTGCTAGTCCGCTTTCGGTTTTGATGCGGAAATATTTTTCAAGCTGCGGAATTTTTTCAAGTAACTCTGTCTGATCTTCCCGTTTGATCAGCAATATTTCACTTTCTTCTAAAGCATCAATGTTGAGACGTGAAGGATTTTGGGTGATGATGCTCATCATGTCGGTAATCCACCAATCTTCTACGGCAAATTGCAGAATGTGTTCAAAACCGTTTTCATCGATAAAATAGCAACGCAGACATCCTGAAAGTACAAATGCCGAATGTTTACATACATCACCTTCTTCTAATAAAAACTGACGTTTTCGAATTTTCTTGGTTTTGAAATACGATAAAAGCAATTCTTTCTCTTCTTCCGAAAGATGAATGTGTTGTTGGATATTGTCAAAAAAGACCTGACTCATTATCAATGAGCGTTTTCACTTTCAGAAGCTTCTTCACCAATTGTATCACAATGGAAGTGTCCTTTTTTCTTCTTTACAAATGGTTTGGAAGGATCTCCTTTGTCATTTGATTCCAACATTTTAGTAACGATCCGTGCTTTTTCTTCTTGGTTTTTGATTTGAAGCTGTGCATCTTGTTGATGGTCATATAAAATTTCTCCGTCAACGATGGTCACCTGAACTTTTGCTTCAATGCTCAATGGATTTGTCGTCCATAGAACAACATCTGCATCTTTCCCAACTTTTATACTCCCCATTCGACTATCCAAGTGAAGCAATTTTGCCGGATTAAGGGTCACAAATTTCCAAGCTTCTTCTTCGGACATTCCACCATATTTCACAGTTTTTGCAGCTTCCTGATTCAATCTTCTTCCCATTTCGGCATCATCAGAATTGATGGCTACTACTACTCCTTGATCGGACATTAATTTTGCATTGTAAGGAATTGCATCATTTACTTCGTATTTGTAAGCCCACCAGTCTGCAAAAGTTGAACCACCAACACCGTGCTGAGCCATTTTATCTGCCACTTTGTATCCTTCCAAAATGTGTGTGAATGTGTTTACTTTGAATCCCATCGAATCCGCGACATGCATCAACATATTGACTTCGGACTGAACGTAAGAGTGACAAGTAATGAATCGCTCACCGTTTAAAATTTCACTGAGTGCTTCCAATTCAAGGTCTTTTCTCGGTGGATGTGCTCCGTGTTTCACATTTTGTTTGAATGTATTCCAATCGTTTTGATACAATTTCGCACGGGAAAAGCCATCGTAAAATACTTGTTCGACTCCCATTCTTGTTTGTGGAAAACGTGTTCCATTACCGTAATTGGATTGTTTCACATTTTCACCCAGTGCACATTTAATGAATTTCGGAGCATTTGGAATCAACATCTCTTCGGGTGAATATCCCCATTTCAATTTGATCAAAGCCGATTGTCCGCCGATAGTGTTGGCTGAACCGTGCAGCAATTGAGCCGCTGTAACTCCTCCTGCCAATTGTCGGTATATCGTGATGTCATCCGGAGTAACAACATCTCCGATTCTAACTTCAGAAGTGATGGATTGACCACCTTCGTTTACACCTCTGGAAATAGCAATATGCGAATGTTCATCAATGATTCCTGATGTAAGGTGTTTTCCTTCGGCATCAATCTCAAGAGCACCTGCTGGAACAGCGAATGTACCTGTGCCCACATAAGCGATTTTACCATTTTCAATGAGTACAGAGGCATTTTTTAGAATCCCATCTTTTTCATTCGTCCAGACTGTAGCATTGCGGATAACAATGGTTTGTTTCCCTGGAAGTGAGTCGAGGCCGTAAGCCATATTCGGATACCAGATTTTCGGTTTGAAATCGGTGTCTACTTTCAGTTTATTGGGTTCGGCAGCAGCTGTTTCAGGTTTTGAATTTTTAATCGCCGACCATTTGATCCATTTACCAGTTGGGATAGTTCCGTCACCTTCGAAAATACCTAGCTTGCTGTTGGATTGTCCGTGCAGGTTGACACTTCCTTTCCAATTATCGTCATCTAAATTAAACTGGATCGTAACATCATTTCCAATCAATTGGATAGAAGCAGCAGGAGTCAGTGTATCTGTTTTTGCCAGTCCGGTTTTTGCATCCGTTCCTTGTTTAAGGGCTTGAATTTTTCCGGTTAAACGATCAAGTGATCCTGTAATTTCCAACGGATATTGTTTTCCTTCGATTAGTACGTTGTATTTTCCACGAATATCTTGTGCAACTGCGACTTCAAAGATTTTTTGATCACCCAAAAGCCAAGCCTCCATTACTTTCGCTTCTTCCTCAAATGGATTTTTATCGTAAACGGTGAAACTTGCTTTTTTACCTTTTTCAATCGTTCCGAATTCTTTCTCAATTTTCAATAATTTAGCAGGTTCCAATGTCAGTGCGTTGAGTGCATCAGCTGCGGTTAGACCTCTTTCCATTGCTTTATGCAGATTTTTCCAAAAAGCCTCTGCCGTTTTTTGTCCTGTTGAAGAGATGGAGAAAGGGATGTTGTTGCTTTTCAATAAATACGGATTGGACGGAGCTAATTCCCAATGTTTCAATTCCGACAATGGGATTTCTTTTGTCATGTAAGGATCTTTTACCTCGTAAGCCTCCGGAAAGTTAATCGGCAGGATCAATGCGTTTTTCAAATTTTTCAATTGTTTCATCGCTCCGTATTCATTACCTGAACCAAGAAGGATGAAAGGATAATTGAATTCATCTCCGATTTTTGTTGCTCTGAAAATTTCCCATTTATCTTCCGTCGAAAAGATCATAGGATGCAGCACTTGTTTTTGAAGTGCGTTCAGGGAAATATTCGATTCTTTCTGGGTTGCTGTTGAATACCATTGCAAGTCGTAGAATGTTTGACGAAGCAAAGCAATGCTTCCCATCAATGAAGACGGATATGATGATCGTGATGATCCGGCTTTGAAGGAATAAAAACTCGCTATCGAAGGGTTGATCATTTGTTTGTTTGGATTCGAAAATCCCAGAGAAACCAAGGCTCCGTTTCCTCGTGCGAGTCCGTCTTGTACGTGTGTAATTGCCAGTCCAAAACCCATTTTGATCAGTTCTTCATTCGCTTTTTCATTGATTGTATACAACAAACTCGCTTCGGTTTCAGGATGAATACTCTTGTTCCAATAATATGCTCCATTTTTTCCGCTTTCGGCTTGTTCACGATTTGAACGATCCTGTGGTTGAATTTCAGGCATCCCGATTTTACTGTATGTTTCGATGAAAGAAGGGATGATTACTTTTCCCGTATAATCGATTTCTACAGCTTCAGCCGGGGCATTTACAGAAGTTCCGACTTCAACGATCTCGTTATTCTTAATAAGGATAGAACCATTTTTGATTGTTTTCGTGGGTGAAACAATAATGGTTGCATTTTCCAGTAGATAGTAGGTGGAAATTGAAGGTTTTAAACCATTTTGTGGTGCCAATTCTTGCCCGAAAACAGGGACAGAAATGAGTAATATTACGAGAAACAGGTACTTCATAGTTTGTAATGTTCGTAGATGAAGTCGTGAAATTAATGAAAAGCAATTAAATGTTTACTATTTCTCGAAGATCAATTGGGGTTTTTAGTTATTTTTGTCTCAAAATTTGAAAATTATGAGCGCACTTATACACATACATTCAGGACTGCGATGGATTGCCTTGATCTTAATCCTCGTAGCAATTTTTAACGCAATTGGCGGAAAGAAAAGAGGGACTTACGAGAAGAAAGACAAAATGATCAATTTGTTTGCGATGATCACCATGCATACACAGTTGTTGATCGGTTTGATTATGTATTTTCAATCACCGAAAGTTCAGTTTACAGCAGGTTGGATGAAGCAACCGATGTACCGTTTTTTCGGAATGGAACATTTCTTAATGATGGTGATAGCGATTGTGTTGATTACAATCGGCCGGAAAAAAGCGGAAAAAGCAACCGATGCTTTGGTTAAACACAAGAAAATCGTTGTTTGGTATACTATAGCTTTATTGATTATTTTGTTGGCTATTCCTTGGCCTTTCAGAACTGCATTAGGAATTACAACATGGTTCTAAGAATAATTACTTCGGGTTTTTTAGCTTCAGTTCTGCTTTTGGCAAGCTGTGGCTCTTCTTCTGAAAAAGTTGAGGAGACCATGTCTGATGAAAATAAGCCTTTCTCAATCGATGATGCGAAAGCTGTTTTTACCATGCGCTGTGCTTCTTGTCACGGTGACGATGGAAAGTTAGGAATGTCTGGAGCAAAGGATTTATCAGTGAGTAAATTATCGGATAAGGAGATTCTTGAAAACGTCATGAATGGTAAAAATGCCATGCCTGCTTTCAAAGAAATTATTCCGAATGAACAGCACGAACAAATATTGATTTATATTAAATCATTGAGAAAATAATGGAAGAAGGACACGTATTGGTGGATGCGGTTGAGGAGAGATGTGTCCTAGTGGGTATTATTACTCAAAAATTAACGGAAGACTTAGCGAATGAATACATTGAGGAACTTCGTTTTCTGGCCGAAACAGCCGGGGCGATTACTCAAAAAGTATTCTTGCAAAAGATGCAGGCTGAAAATTCTAAAACCTTTGTAGGAACGGGAAAAATCGAAGAAATCAGGGAATACGTTCGTGATAATAATATTGATTTGGCCATTTTCGACGACGAACTATCACCTTCTCAATTGAGAAATATAGAAACCATTCTTCAGATCAAAGTACTGGATCGAAACAATTTGATTTTGGACATCTTTGCCAGTCGCGCCCGAACTTCAAGTGCGAAGACACAAGTCGAACTGGCTCAATTGCAATATTTACTGCCTCGTTTAACAAACCTTTGGACGCATTTGGAACGTCAAAAAGGAGGGATTGGGATGCGTGGACCTGGGGAAACTCAAATCGAAACCGATCGAAGAATCATCAACTACAAGATTTCCCTGCTGAAAGAACGCCTGAAAGATATTGACAAACAAACATCTGTTCAGCGTGGAAACAGGGGACAGCTGGTTCGTGTTGCTTTGGTAGGATACACGAATGTCGGAAAAAGTACCATGATGAACTTGCTAAGTAAATCAGAGGTTTTTGCAGAAAATAAATTGTTTGCAACACTTGATACGACAGTTCGAAAAGTCGTGATAGACAATCTGCCGTTTTTATTGACCGATACGGTTGGTTTCATTCGTAAACTACCCCATCAATTGGTTGAATCTTTCAAATCGACTTTGGACGAGGTGAGAGAAGCAGATTTACTGGTACATATTTTAGATATTTCACACCCGAATTTCGAAGATCATTACAACGTTGTGAATGAAACGCTGGCTCAGATCGACAAGACAGAAAAACCGACAATCTTGGTCTTTAATAAGATCGATGCCTATAAATATGTTGAAAAAGATCCCGATGATCCATCACCGAAAACCAGAGAAAATTATTCATTGGAAGAACTGAAAAAAACCTGGATGTCCAAATTAAATGGTCAGTTGTGTGTCTTTGTTTCTGCACAGGAAAAAGAAAACATCGAGGAATTGAAACAGGTTGTCTACGAAGAAGTGAAACGAATTTTTAAAGTTCGCTATCCGTATAATAACTTTTTGTTTTAAGAAATTTTTAATCATCACTCTCCTCCGAGTTCTCTTCAGAAGCCACTAAATGTGCTTGTGCTTTCGTTGCTTCATAACCTGTCATTTGACAAGATCCTAAGAAGATAGCTCCCTCCTCAATGTGAAGGCGGGCCGTGGTAATATCACCGATGATTTTTGATTTTTCGCGGAGAATGAGTAAACCTTCAATTTCCAGTGATCCTTCGATGGTTCCTTCGATGTCGGCTTCCTGACAACTGATGTTTCCGAAGATAGTTCCGGTTTCGCCAATGACTACTTTTGAGCGTGAAAATACATTTCCTACAATCTCACCATCGATTCGAAGATTGGAATCCGTCATCAAATCTCCAATGATTTTTGTTCCTTCTACTAATCTGTTCAATCGATCCGGACTTTCGAATTGCGGTTTTTCTTTTCGTTTTAGCATAGCTCAATAGTATTCCAGAGCGAAATCTTCATATTCTTGCAGTTTTTTGGTTTCAAACAAGATTTTCAAATTATCTCTCGTAATTATAATAATTTTAGCCTTTTGCAAATCTAATAAATGTTTTCGAGTTTCTTTAAATCGGCGGACATATTCAATTGCTTTTAAGTCACTTTCGAATTCCTCCAGCAAAATTACACTTTGATTATCGCCGTATATTTTTGAACTGATTTTGAGATTTGACCGGCTGAAAAATTCACGGTTGAAATCGGAAACTTTCGTTTTTTCGGTATTGGAAGAAACATCTTTATCTAGGAAAATCATAACATATAGCGCGGCTTTATCATCGTATTGATAAATGGATTTGGAAGAAAAGTCAGCAGGAGTGTTTGTTGAGATCCCATTCTTAATAATATTCAACAATTCAATTGCACGAGCTTCCTCAGGAGTTTTTGGATATTCTTTGACTACCTGTTCCAGAACCGGAACTAATTCCTGTTTGTTGTCTGTAGTTTGCCCCATGCTCAAAGCTTTGAGAAGCATATATTTTGAACGGTAAATATTGTCCTTCTCTTCGCTGATGACATGTTCAGCTTTCGAGATCACCGGAGCATATAAACCACGGTTGTAACGATCCAAAATGGTTAAATATTCTTGTTCAGCAAGTGCATCCCGTTCTTTCTTTTTGATAAAATAATCTGGATCTCGTAAATAATTCGCGTAATCGGAATTAGGGTAAATGTTCAGAATATAATCCCGCTGAACCGAAGCAAGCGATTTATCCGATTCGTTGTACATACGATATAATTGGTAGGAAGATAATAAGTTGTAATCCGTCTCATATTTTCGCTCCAATACTGCTGAAAATTGTTTGATCGCCATCCCGTTTTCAAGCAATTGTTCCTTGTAAATCACACCAGCATCATATAAAGCAGTTACTAGTTTTTCTTTCGCAACAGCAACAGCAGAATCTGTCAGAGGAATATCCTTCATTAAATTCTCAACCGTTAAAGTATCGACAACTGGTTTTACAACTGTATCTTTATCTTTTGGCGCTGAAGCAGAAGTCGAATCTCCTTGATCTTCCACAAAAGCAGCTACCAGTGGTTTTTCACTTCTTCTCCAATTGTCTTCGTTGACTCTTGTTCCCCATAAACGTTTGAACTCGTCAAAACCTTCTTTTCTTGTTTTTGGATTGTTCCAGTACCACTTGTTACCATTGATCGGATCTGCTCCTTGCTCTTTTTGGTTATCCTGTAATTCTCTCAGGCGTTCCGCTTCCATTTTTTTGCGGTGTTCTTCGTCTTTTTTGATTTTTTTGATCACATTTTTGACAAATTCTTCGCGATCGCTTTCTGAAAGCTTAGCAATTCGAAGGATACTGTCTTCAAACTCGGCAGCCTCAACAGCTTTTACCAAATCGGACAATTTAATTGCTTTGTTTTTAACTCCTTCAGCATTTGGATATTGATCATTGATGATTGTTGCGCAAGAATCATAGTATTTTTGGGCTACAACATAATTACGTTCTGAAAAACTCAAATTCCCCAACTTTTCGTAAGCCATACCTTTTTGGCGTGTATTAGTGGTAGAATAAAAAGCAGATTCTGTCAGGTATTCCTTCGCTTTAGGGGTATTTCCTTTTTGAATTTCCATATCAGCCAAGGCGTAATAAATCTGATCTTTGAACTCCGAATTCTTCATGTCACGAAGCATTTTCAGCAATTCCTTTTGAAGTTTGTCGTCTCCTCCCATGAAAGCACGCTTGATCTTCGCTGTGAAAATCATTTCATAAGGAGCGTTGTATTTCATTACTTTGGTGTAGCGTTCTTTTGCCAAAGCATTTTGATTCGTAGATTCATACAATTGAGCCAGGATAAAATTGACTCTGGCTTTATCAGTTTGTTTTTTTACAAATTTCAAAGAAGCTTCAAGGCATTTGATGGCTTCTGTTTTGTCGTTTTTTTTCAGCGCTAAATTGGCCTTTGTCTTTTCGACATCAAAACGAATTTTTTTGGGAACCTTAACAAACTTTTCTTCCTTCTTTCCTTTTTCTTTTTTCTTTTTGAAGAGTTTCGAGATGAACTTTCCTTTATTTTCCTCCTTCAGTTTTTCCTCTTGAGCGATGGCCTCATCGATGTTATCGAGGTTGAATTTCGCATCCGTGTAATTACCGTTCGAAATGTTGATTTTCGCCATCCATAGATCAGCAATGTATAAGGTTGGATCATTTTTGTAGAATTTTTTGATGTACTCAAAATTCTTCATGGCTCCGTCATAATCCCTTCTGTAAAAATCAGCGATACCAATTGTTGTCCAGTTTTCATCGATCCAGGGATTGTGTTCCACCTTCTTCTTTGCCGGGCGATCGTTACTTGGCATACTGTGATTTTGGATCACTTTTGTACACTTTGAAATTGCTGTATCAATAGGAGAATACATCGCAAGTACCTCTTTTTCGTCAGGTACAGGATCGATCGGTAAAATATTGTAATAATTTTCTTTTAAAGAAGAACGGTAGCCGTTTATCGAGAGTTTGATTAATTCGTTCGCATTGAAATAACCGTTATAGTGTGCAGTAACTCCGTGATAAGTTCGATTGATTACTGTGTTTTTTTCCGTAGAGCAGGCCAAAACAGTGAAGATCACAACTGATACTAAGAAAATGTAACGATAAATCTTATTCATTTTGTTTGTTCTGCGAATACCCAATCCTTGAATTTAACTCCGAAATAACAAATTTATTTTAATTCTTTGATAAAAAAGGATTTTAACCCGAAAGATTTTGTTGGATTATGGATTGGTTGAGTTTAGGTAGCATAATAACTTGGATGTTTGATTATCAATTCTTCCATCAATAATCAACGCACCTATCCCTATTGTGGATTATTTGCGGTATAGTTCTTTGAGATATAGTAAATAGAACC
>CAIUKX010000364.1 GCA_903899795.1 uncultured Flavobacteriales bacterium | reverse complement strand
TATTCTGCAAAATTGGTTATTGATGGTTCATTGACATTAGGAATGATGTTATCTATTTCCTACATCATTGGACAGTTAAACGCACCCATTTCTCAATTCCTATCCTTTATATATTCCTATCAAGATGCAAAAATTTCATTGGAACGATTGAGTGAAATACATAACAAAGAGGATGAAGAACCTAAAGGATCGGAAACAAATAAGTTTATACCTTCCAATCATTCAATAATATTGGAAAAAGTGGACTTTCGATATTCAGGAATGTTTGATAATGTAATTTCAGATTTAGACTTACAAATTCCTGCCAATAAATTAACCGCAATTGTGGGGTCAAGTGGAAGCGGAAAAACAACATTAATGAAAATGTTACTTCGTTTCTATGAACCGATAAAAGGAGAAATAAAAATTGAAAATACAGCATTAAATTCAATTTCTCAGCACACGTGGCGAGAACATTGTGGTTCAGTAATGCAAGAGGGCTATATCTTTTCTGATACTATTGCAAATAACATTGCAATTGGTGAAGATGTTGTAGATAAAGAAAAACTACTCCATGCTGTGAAAATTGCCAATATTCAAGAATTTATAGAAAGTCTTCCATTAAGTTATAATACAAAGATCGGTGCAGAAGGGATGGGAATAAGTACAGGACAAAAGCAACGGATATTAATTGCTAGAGCGGTTTACAAAAATCCTGAATTTATATTTTTTGATGAGGCGACAAGTGCATTAGACGCAACAAATGAAAGGATTATCATGGAAAATTTAAACGAGTTTTTCAAAGGAAAAACTACGGTTGTTATTGCTCATAGATTGAGTACAGTAAAAAATGCAGATCAAATAGTAGTACTTGAAGCAGGAAAAATAATAGAAAAAGGCACACACAAAGAATTAATTCAAATGAATGGTTCATATTACAATTTGGTAAAGAATCAATTAGAATTAGAAAAAATCGAAGCCTTGACGGCTAAATAATAACATAGACTTGGAACAAGAAAAAATAAATATTGAACTCAAAAGCGAAGTGCTAAACGAAGTCCTTTCCGCTCCACCTTCATGGTTAACACGGTCGGGAAACACCTTGTTTTTTATTGTCATAGTATTAATCTTGGCACTTAGCTACATTATTCGTTATCCTGATGAAATTACAGGAGAAATAAACATATACAACAATCGACCACCAGTTGAATTTGAAAATTTGATGTACGGAAAACTTGTAAATCTGAATGTCAGAGATAAAGAGCAAGTACGGCAAGGTAATATACTCGCACAGTTCGACAATGAAATTAACCCTCAAAATATTCTAAAAGTTCAATCGTTTCTTTTATCTCTTAAAAATTTGGATTCAATCAAAACGGTTATTGTTCAGAACTCAATAAAGACAGTTCATTTAGGGACTTTACAGCAGAGTTGGACAACTCTGCTCGGTCAGCTCACAGAATGGGAATCGATAAGAAAAAGTGATCTATTAAACAAGCAATTGAATGCTTTACGTGCCGAAATAGAAAACCGAAAAAAGTTAAACAGTATAGCGGAACATAAATTAAAGCTGATTGAAAAAGATATAACCATTCAGAAAGAACAAACCCAGTCAGCAAAACGATTGTATTCAAAAAATGCCATTTCCAAAGATGAATTATTGACAGCAGAGAAAGCAGAAAATCAATTGATGCAGTCATTACAAAATCAAAAAGAATCAATCATACAAAACGATATTCAGATTAATAACCTTACAAAAAACCTTTCCGAACAGGAATTTAATTCAAAACAGCAAATCCAAAAATTATATTCTGCTATTCTAGGCTCGGTAAGTTCGTTACAAATTGCAATTAGTTCATGGGAAAAGAACACTGCTTGGAAAGCACCTTTTGAAGGAACAATATTATTCAACCGTCAGTTGAATGTAAATAGTTTTTACAAAACTGGTGAAGCTTCTTTGGTTTTAGTTCCAAACGGAAACCGTTTTAACGGAATCATGACGGTAAAGAGCGACGGAGCAGGAAAAATAAAGAAAGGGCAAACGGTTTTCATTGAACTTGCTGACTTTCCCAAAAATGAATACGGAGCATTACAGGGTAAAGTAAAATCAATAACATCCATTGCAAAGAAAGACATCTACGAAGTAGAAATTGAACTCCCTAAAACACT
>CAIUKX010000363.1 GCA_903899795.1 uncultured Flavobacteriales bacterium | reverse complement strand
TTGGGCTTTAAAATGTCTTTTACAAGCCTCTTCGTTAGGGAAATAATGTAAAAATTCAATTATTGTCATAACTTTTTTCTACAAATATCTCACAGCGAAAAGTAATCTATTTACGTTGTGGTAAACTTGCGACGACTCAATAAATTAATAAAAAAATTAGAATTATGAAAAGAAACTATTTGAGCAATTTGCTTGTTCTTTTTTTATGTGGGCTAACACACTTAAATTTATCAGCACAAAATTCAACACCTGAATTAATCGGCTATTGGCACAATTGGAATACGACAGATGCTCCCTATATTCCTTTGGACGCTGTCGATTCCCGCTACACAATTATTGATGTTGCCTTTGCTGTTCCTACCTCGCCTTCGGACATGCACATGAATTTTACGCCTGATATAGTCACCCAATCTACCTTCACCAACCAAATACAAACGATTCAAAATCAAGGAAAAAAAGTATTGATAAGTATTGGGGGCGCAACTACTAGTATCGATTTAACCACAATTGCCAACAAAAATGCTTTTGTTTCATCGATGACCAACATCATCAACACATACGGTTTTGATGGTATAGATCTTGACATCGAACATGGGAATTCCATATTGGCTTCTGGTCAGATTTCTTCACCATCAGATCCTGCGTCCGTGAATTTGATTGCTGCTATTCAGGAAATCATGACCGATTACATGACATTACATGGAACCAAATTATTTCTAACCATGGCACCCGAAACTGCCTATGTTCAGGGAGGTCAATCAGCCTATGGAGTCATTTGGGGCGGCTATTTACCGCTCATAGATGCATTGAGAAATGAACTCGATATTCTTAATGTCCAACTCTATAATACCGGATCAATGATGGGAATTGATGGAGTATCCTATTTTCAAGAAACAGCCGATTTTATTATTGCAATGACTGAAGCAGTGATTCATGGATTCCAAACACAAGGAGGTTATTTTCAGGGACTTCCTGCCAATAAAGTAGCTATTGGTTTACCTGCTTGCAGTTTAGCAGCTGGAGGAGGTTATACTTTACCTACCGTGGTAAAATCTGCTGTTGACTATTTACGTGGCACAGGTCCTAAACCTGGAACTTATACACTTAATCATACTGGCGGTTACCCTGATCTACGGGGTATGATGACATGGAGTATCAATTGGGATGCCGTTTCTACCTGTGGAAATACTTATGAATATGCTTCAAATTTCGAGACTATATTTAGCTGTGGGAATGACAACGCTGGCATTACAGAATTAACTGCTCCGATGACTTCTCTATTCCCAAATCCTGCTCATGAAAAAATTCACTTTAATTGTGACTTAAAAAATGCTCAACTAAGTGATGCTATCGGGAATCATCTAATTTTGAATCTAATCAATGAGAATGAAATTGCTGTCGAAAATTTAGTTGATGGAATTTATTTTCTTCATGTTGGTCAAAAGACTCTAAAATTCAATGTAAAACACTGACTTATATTTTAGATAGTCTTAAAAAGTAAACTAGGCTGTTTCATTATTTTGAAATAGCCTAGTTAATAAACCAGAGTGTCTAGTGATCAGAACAAGAGGAAATATTACATTTCCCCTTATCCTATCTTACCTAACCACTACTATTGTTATTTAATCAGTTGTATAAAACCTTGACCTTTGAAAGAAGTATTTTGTAAACCTTTCGCTGTATATGTATAAAAATACAAACCGTCTGAGACAACATTTCCTTTATTGTCTTTTCCATCCCAAGATGCGCTTACATCTGTTGTTGTATACATTACTTCTCCCCAGCGGTTGACTATTTTCAAATCCAATTCAATAATATTCACCATATCGAAACGGTACACATCATTTTTCCCATCGTTATTCGGAGTAAAAACATTAGGCGTTTCAAGGGAAACCGGATCAGTCACCACAATAGTCAGTGTCACAGAATCTGTACAAAAAGCATTTGAAGCGACCAACGTTACCCAAAATGTTCCGGCTTCTGTATAAATACTTGAAACGCTTGAAGTATCAGTAGATATTGCGTTTAAACCGTTTCCAAAATCCCATGCATAATTGGATGCATTTTGACTCGAATTTGAAAAATTAACTGAAAGTGGTACAATCCCAACACTTGGATTAGCTGCCATAATAGCTACTGGTGTTGGATGTATCGTTACTACTGCAGTATCATAAAAAGTGCATCCGCTATTTGTCGTAGTAGAAAAAATATAAACTCCCGAAGTGTCCGGAATGATACTATCTGCCATTACACCTGTATTCCAACCCAAAAGAGCCGTTGAATTATTGGATGTCCCTACCAGATATTCGGGAACATTGCTGCAAAATGACAAATCGGGACCAGCATTTACTATTGTTGTATCAATGCTTACAACAATAGCATCTGTATTTACACAAGAAGATGTAAATTCAATATCATCCAAAGCGAAATCATTTCCTGCCCCATCTATGTTTTGGTTTTTGATGGTTATAACTGCTGATGTACTTGACCCTGAATTCCAAACATTCGAAAATTGACTCCAATCACACCCCATAAGTGAAGGTGAAAAGACATTTCCAATTTGAATATTGTTTACAAAAAACTGCAAAATTGCAGGATTAGTCGTATTTTCAACACTTGTTGCCCAAGTTGAAAAATTGTAATTTGTATTCGGAATCACATTTATGGTTTGTGACCAAACAACCGTATTCGGAATATCTGATCCGTTTGCTATGAACATATTTCCAGTTCCTGTAGTATGATCACCGCAGACATAAAAGTTGTTATGTACATTGTGTGGTGAAGTCGATATTGCGTATTGCCCCGGATTTGACAAAAGTCCCCACGTTCCACCTGTTCCAGGAACATAATCCGAAATAAAACCTGTAGCTCCTGCATTAAAGTTCCCATTCACAACCAAATTCGGACCAACTGATGTCAAAGTTGAAGTCAAAGTGTATGTGCCCGGAGATGAAACTGTTATAGATTGTTGTGTGGATGAATTGGACCACAAATAATTGTCATACCCATTTGGAGCATGTAAAGTCAATGATTGTCCTGGACATAATGTTGTATCATTTCCTAGAAAAACAACTGGTTCACTACCTGTACACTGAGCGAATAAATTAGAAAATTGGAACAGTAGAATTGTTAGAATACTTATCGTTTTCATAGTTTTCGAGTATAGCTGTCGCAAATATAAAACAGATAAACCGATTTAGCAAAACGTTTTCGTAATTAATTCTCAATATGTTAAATATCAAACATATTGATTTTTTTTTATAATAAATCGAACAGTGAGCTCACACCAACCAAGCGTTCAGAAGTAAAACCTTCAGCATAATGAACACCTATCGTTCGACCATATTCAACCATACGCCCTTTAACGTTTTCAATAAATTCTTTTCCTGAGATTGGAGTTACTGGTTCCGTGGAATTCGGATCATAAAACTGAGACTTATAAGCCATTATTGCTTCCATTTTCAAATCAATACAGTCAGAAACATCAATAACGAAATCGGGTCTAATATAATGATCTTGAATGTAATGGTAGACAGCTTTAGGTCGATGGGCTTCTTGCGAATGACCATCGTAAATGGTCTCTATTTTTCGTAAACCGGCTAAAAAACAAGCTTCAGAAACTAATTTTGAGGCTCGTCCATGATCAGGATGACGATCTTCAATTGCATTTGCCAAGACTATTTCGGGACGAAAGCGACGAATTTGCTCAACTATTTTCAGTACATTTTCTTTTGAATGCTCAAAAAATCCATCGTCCATTTTTAGATTTTCACGAACGGATATCCCCATTATTTTTGAAGCTTCAGCCGATTCTTCGTAACGAATTTCAGCTGAACCACGAGAACCTAATTCACCTTGCGTCAGATCTACAATACCGGCACGTTTTCCTACCTGAATATGCTTTATCAGAGTAGCTGAACACCCTAATTCAATATCATCTGGATGAGCTGCAAAAGCGAGAATATCTAATTTCATATCAATCGATTAATTTCCTTCAATCCAATTTAAGATTTCCTCATCAAGCGGAGAAGTTTTGTATGATATTTCTTTAACAATATTTCCCTTTTCGTCGATCAAAAACTTGTAAAAATTCCATTTCACCTCAGTTTTCAATTCATCCTGCAACCAGCGATAAAGCGGATGAGCATCCACTCCCAAAACTTTGATCTTCGACATCATTGGAAAAGTAACGCCGTAATTTACCTGACAGAAAGAAGCAATTTCAGAATCATTTCCCGGATCTTGTTCTCCAAAATCATTCGATGGAAAACCTATCACTTCAAAGGAATCTCCGGCATATTTCTCGTACAATTCTTCCAACTCAGCAAATTGTGGTGTGTAACCGCAAGCCGAAGCCGTATTTACCAATAGAACTTTTTTACCGGAAACCTGAGCCAAATCAAACTCATTTCCTTTGATATCTTTTACTTTGAAGTCATGCAAGTTCATCTTGTTCGGGATTAAGTTCAATATTTTGTTTAATTACTATCAATCTCATGATTATTTTGTAAATCAATACAACCGCACCAAAAATAGCTAACCAATAGAATGTATCTGATAAGATAGACCAACTTTTTGGCGTTATTGTATATAAAACATATACAAGTAAAGTTCTAATAAACAAGTATTCAATAATGATCCGCATCCAATCCTTCACTTTATAGATTTGCTTATAAATTTTGTTCCGATCAGATGCCCAAATAGTAAATAAAGCAAAAACCAATACCGTAATAATAATGTCTTTAGGGATTGTTCCCAATCCATCTCCTTGTGCATAAGAATGTAATCCTTTCAAGTAATAATTCACTCCAAAATAAGTGAACAAGATCGCTGTATACCCCCAAAATGTGGCAACATTAAATGTAAATTTCCCTTTCATTCCCGGTATGTAACGGAAATGAAGAATGATGGCATAGACCAATACAGATACCAAAGCCCAAACTTCTTTCGGATCCCATGCCCAATACCTACCCCATGATTCGTTAGCCCAAATTCCACCGAGGAAAGTACCAATTGTCAACATGAAAAGTCCGATTGTAATTACCATTTCTGTAATATAGGTAAGTTCTGTAATATTCAAACTTAGGAGCTTTCCATTTTTTTTATTTCTCGAGATGTACAATATCAAATTCAAAAGACTTAAGATACTTCCTAATCCAAGTGCCCCATAACTTGCCGTAATGATAGAAACATGAATCATTAACCAATATGATTTTAATACTGGTTGTATTGGAGTGATATCAGGATCCATCAAATTCATCTCACTAACGAACAATAACAACGCAGCCAAAATAGCCGCTGCACCAATTATGACAGGATGTTTTTTAGCAAAAATAAATCCTTTTAAAAGTATAACCCAAGAAATAAAAATTACAGCACCATACCCATTGGTCCATGGTGCATAACCGGTAATATTCCATCTGAACCCAAGTCCTAAAGCATGGAATATAAAAGTTGTTGCTAAAAGTCCCACTAATATTCTTGCTAAAATCTTTAAGCCTTTTTCTGACAATAAACCAATCAATAAACCAATCAGGAAGACTATAATATACCCTGGAGCAAAAAATAAAAGTAACCAAGTTTTTAATTCCTTTAGTTTTGAAATTTTAAAAGAATCTCTGAAAATTCGAAGGAAGAAGATCATTAAAATCAAAAAGCCCAATGAGAAATATATATTCATTGCTCTTTTAAAAATGTTCATCTTATTGTACAAGATCTCAATCTTTACCTTGGACTCCGAAGGTGCAACTCTCTCTCCTTCTTTTCGCTGGAAAGCTTTGAAACTTTCTAAAAGTCCTTCAGCTTCTGAATAATTACTTGTTTTCGAAGCTCGATCCAAGGCTGCCAAGTATTCTAAAGCAAGTTTGGATGTTGTAGTATCAAGCTGCATGACCTCCTGACTCAAAGGTAAATACCACGTATTTGTTTTATCTTTCTTAGCAGGGATAATCTTCATGTACTGCCATGAAAATATGGCTTGTTCCACTTGGAATTTTTCAACTAATTTGATCAGCTTTTTATCAAATTCATCGCGTTTAGATTCCAGTTTGATGTGTGCATCATTGTATTGTTTCAACCATTTGAACTCTCCTTGTTGGGTAGCTAAATCCTTAAAGGAAGCATATTCTTCCAAATGTAGTCGATCTCTAACTCCAGCCGGAACCTGAATAATTTTCACATCCATCCAATATTGCGGATACATGTGCATACTCATGATGGTTTGAACAGCGTTCCAATCTTTATAAGTAATTCCACGGTAAATTTTCCGCAACATCTGATCACAACTTGTGTGGAATGGAACGATACGACCATCATAGTCCTCCACCAACATTGATTCAAGTTTGTGTGAATGTTCAACCGACATTACCTGATAGACCGGTTTTTGCGGTACATGATTGGCATGCTCATGGGCTGCGTGATCGTGAACCATATTTGTATCTTGTCCATAAACAGACGGTATCATCAATAAACCCAAGGCTAAAATCAAAGTAGTTCCCAAAGCTTTTTTCCTAGCAGCTGTTTTCTTTAATTTATCATTTAAATCTCTGAAACGACTGTTCTTAGAAAATAAGGATAATACCATTCCCAACATCATGAATAAATAACCGAGATATGTCACATTTGTCCCCCACCAATCTTGATTAACACTCAATTTTGTTGCTTCTTCATTGACTGGAGTTGCCGGATCATCCAATTCGTATGAGGATTGGAAAAAACGATATCCACGGTAATCCATTACGTTGTTCATAAAAATCCTTTGATCGCGGTGATATTTTTTCTCATCATCCACGATTGTAACCTCACTTGCAAAGGAAGATGGAGCTTGAGAGCCAGGATATCTGTCCAACTGAAAATCACGGCATGCTACGTAAAAAGGTGTTTGTACCTGAATGGAGCCGTACTCCATTTCATAAGTCAAACCTTTGAATTCAAATGTGACATGTTCCGGATGTCCAACGCCCATTCCACCTCCTAAGTCAACAATTTTAGATTCATTACCATCTGTAATTTTCAAAGTGAGATAATCAACACCGACATTATCTTTCATCGAATGCATTTTCATCATTTTCGCATGATTGATTGCTTGCTTGAATACAAATTGTTGCTGTCCAACGATGTATAAAGTTGTTGTCTTAAAAGGCACCAATGTATCTACAGGAACATTGACGTATAACTTTTCATCGATCGGCTGTCCGCTTTGACGTGCTTTCTGCATTTCCGACATTGGCAAATACTTCAATGGAATTTTGGTCAACATCATTACCTTTCCGTTTACCGTTGAAATATGAATTCCAGGCATAGCATCTTGTTTATCAAAAGAAACAGCAATATCTCCAACCATCACAAAACCGTTATTCGTCAAGTAATTCGACTTCATTCCATCGGTAATAATATCCAAAGCCATACCTTCAATTGAATCATTGATGATCAAGCTATCGATCATTTTCCCTCTGAAGTTCACATATTCGATTTTGATCGGTGTTTTGTGTTCAGGAAAAGCTACATCCCAGTCGAAATAATTGTTGGTAATTTCCGACATATACATCTTCTCATGATAAGTATATTGAAGTTTTCCATCGTTTATTTTGAACCATAAATAGGGATCGGATGAATAAATAACATTCGATTTTTCCCCCTCACGAATTTCCATAATTCCGTCGAAACTATAGAAACGAGTGATGTAAGCTCCAATTAAAATGATGATAAAAGCCAAGTGAAAAGAAAAAACCGCAATCTTTTCCCGGCGGTACATTTTGTGT
>CAIUKX010000362.1 GCA_903899795.1 uncultured Flavobacteriales bacterium | reverse complement strand
TTCCCTACACGACGCTCTTCCGATCTGAGTAGTCGCAATGGCGTCAGCTTCATCAATCAATAAAAATGCAAGTCTTCTTTTACCAGCCTGTGTTTTCAATTCTGCAAATGCATCATTAACAAGATTTCCCATTTGTCCATGTAAACCTTCGCCACGCACACGAGTGCTTAGTTTTAGAAAATTACCTTCCTTACCAAGCTCTCTAACCATCCTGTCTGCAATGGATTCAGCAGCAACTGTTTTTCCAGTTCCTGCATCACCAGCCAAAATAATCAAAGGATACTTTTCCTTTAATTGATCAATTATTGGTAGTTCAACGTTGTGGAATTTTTTACTCCAACTTATCAGTCCCTCCTGATCAAGTAATAATTTTAGATTGGTATAAATACGGTTGAATTTTTTTTCAAATCCAACCAGTTTTTTTGTCTTTTCCTGTATCGATGCATTAGGCAGTACAGTAGTATTATCAAATATTGAAGCCATTATTTAAAATTTGTTTTTTGCAATTCATACCCTTTACTGGCGTATAACTGTGCGTTATTATTGTTTAAATGCGGAAAATTTGTATTTACGCTTGATGAAACCCATCCTATTTTGAAAGAATGATTCTGCTGAAATTTAGCCTTTTCACTTTGTGATAAAATTCGCCATTTTGTAGTGTAGGATAATATGACAGATAAGTAGGTGTTAGGCAAATTTTCCCAATCATTATTATTTCCGGCTCTCTCACTTGATGTAGCTGTACCATTTGAATTCACAGTAAATTTTGCTGCCCGGATAGCAGTGTCGTTACTTGAATTGTTTAGTGTTATTGTAACAGTATCGAGATAATCGTTTTCGGCCAGTGCCATTATATCATGAAATAGGTTATCAACGTACTCCATTGTCCATTTACCAGTTCTTCTGGCAATCGTTCTGATGTCAGCTTCACAGCCTTCAAACGTTTTTCTTACATCGATTACGGTATAAGTTCCTGTTATTGTATTTGTTCCGTACATATTTTTCTTTTTTACTTAATATTAAAACTTGAACCAAAAACATGTTTCCATTCCGTCAAGGTATCACCTTCATTTCTTTTTGACTGTGCGATGTTCAAAGAATCAAACGCATCGGAAGCTTCATCAACAATTTCTTTCCACTTAGAATTGGTCATCCTTTTTGAAACATTATTTTCGTTGTTTGTATCATCTGCAACATAAATACTAGATGTGTAGTATGTAGGAATCGAGTTGATCGCGTTCTTAAATGAGACTACCGGAAAATTCGGGCCGCTTAGACACTGAAAGAACCTAATCATAGCTTCCTCTATGTTCGTCTCAATACCATGATTAATATCTAGGTATGCCACTAACAATTCAATTACATACGATGACAATCCTGGTTCACTATCTGTTGGCTTTAATTCTTTTTCGTTTCTCCACCATTTCAGAGCGCGAACAATACTAGTGTATGAAGGATTGTTTTTTCTGTTAGTTACAGAGAAATCTAACTGTTTTGAAATACTTGTAATGTATTTTGAACCTCCTCTCCTTGATGGTTGCCAAACGTAATCGGCTGGTGAAGTAATTGGAACGACAGGAACAATGTCCACTTCTAAGCCTGAACCGCTAAATATAATTGTTATAGATTTAGTGTTTCCCTTCGCATCAACAACTTTTCTAATATTTTTCTGGGGATAGATTTCTTCTAGATAGGTAATGATGTATTCAAAAAGTTTGTTTAGATCATTTTGAATGTTATCATCACCACCAACAAATAAAACCAAATCAATATCTATTGGATAATCTCCGGTTGGTTTTAAAATAGTATGTTTTTTCCAAGAACCCGCTAAAATATATTTTGTCACTTTTAATCCGTGACTGTCATCATTTTTAATTTTGTTCTCTAGTTTCTCTTTAAGATTATTTATCTGAGACCTATATTTTGGCATATCCTCAGGTTTTAGCTTAATTTTATCAACAAAGAACCCTAATTCGTCATTTGTATATTTCAT
This sequence comes from uncultured Flavobacteriales bacterium, assembly GCA_903899795.1. GTDB lineage: Bacteria > Bacteroidota > Bacteroidia > Flavobacteriales_D > Crocinitomicaceae > CAIUKX01. Next base: position 418 of record CAIUKX010000362.1, on the reverse strand, counting down.
CTTATTAATTTTATGTTAAAAGTTTATTCAAATATTATTCCTTATATTGTAATCTGCCATACTGGCATAACATCTTCATTTTAAGGAGCATTTATTTTATCTGTAAGTAATTTATTGATTAATATCATAGTTAGACTTGTTTTAATTTTTAACTTTGTGTTCTACTATTACTACCAAAAGCGTTACCACGGTTTTAGGTAGTGTTATACAGAAGCAATAAATGGCGTGGCAGGAATTAGAAAATGAATCTACCGAAAATCTCATTGAATATATTCAATGGTCAGGCGACCCAGCTTACTCAAGTCAGGCTGAAGACGCTTTTAAAAAAGCGATAGAACTTAATCCTAAAAATGATAACGCTTACGTTGAATTAGGAAGTAGTTATCAAGAGCAAGGCAAATTCTTTCAGGCCGAAGAT
>CAIUKX010000361.1 GCA_903899795.1 uncultured Flavobacteriales bacterium | reverse complement strand
GAAATAATGTAAAAATTCAATTATTGTCATAACTTTTTTCTACAAATATCTCACAGCGAAAAGTAATCTATTTACGTTGTGGTAAACTTGCGACGACTCAAATATTTTATTAATAATAGGTTATACAATTAATTTGTTTAGTTGATATGGATGAGTTAATTTCGCTTATTTATATGTTAGCACTCACACTAAAAGACCGACACGACCGACAAAAAAGAACAGAAAATAAATGAAAGACAGAATGGCAACGCAATGCAGTACACTTGCTTTTTGCACTAACGCGATAGCATCACTAACAATTTTATATACTTTTGACAACTAAGATTTAGAGACTAATGACTGTAATAATTGAGGTACTAATTACATTGTTTTACTTTTTGATTTTTTGAATCAAACTAATCGTTCCTCTAACATATCCTTCCAAATAACAAACCCTTTTCGTTCATCCGAATAATCATGCACTACTCTGCTAAAATTATCAGGATTTAATTTTAAAAAAGCTTGTCTACCCTCCACACGAATTATATTCAAATGTTTATCAATACCAATTAACATGTCTTTTAAAGAAAACGTGTTTTTTGCAACGTGCCAAACATAAGTCGCTTCTTCGGTGTCCAATGTTTCCAACACAATATGGTATTGTTCCTGAGCAGCTAATAAGAAGACAAAAGCAAAAGGATTAAGTACGAAACGAATTTTCAAAACAGAACTTTCATGTAGTTCAGATAAATAAACCATTTGTTTTTGATGAAGGTAGTTTCCTTTTGTAAGAACATCTTTTAAAAGTTCTTCTCCCGATTCATACGGAATTTTTTTATTGTTGGCATCTTTCAATTCATTACCATCTTCCAGTTCTTGATAGATTTGTTTAGCTGAACCAAAGAATGTCTTTTGAGTAAATTGAAAACGAACACTTTCTACAATTTCTCGATTGAACTTATTAATGTCGGAAGATTCTGCCGATTGTGCTATAACAGTTCCATTATTCATGACGACACAAATTGTAACTGTAATCGTCTTGGACTTCAAAAACTTTTCAAAATACGATTTTAGCACTTCAAATTCAGGACGGATATTGAAATTTTCTATATCAAATTCCAACTCTTTTTGGATTTCCTGTAATTGATAGCGGAATACAATACTGCCGTATAAAAAGTCTAGTTTTTCAATCGAAATTTTTATCTGCTTCTCAATTATTGTTTCATTCTCCGAAAGCAGATGTGGATTGTCTTCTTCTACATCATCAAATAATGTTCTATGTTTTTCAATTTTTCGATAATAGGTGTTTCTTTTCAAGAACATTTTATTAAGGTAATCAATCTTATAATCCCTATAATCATAGATGGTTGGTGTGATTTCAGAACGTTGAACCCGACCGATGTATTGAATCAATTTTCCTTCAAAAGAAAACGGATAAACCAAAAAGAGGCATTGAATATTTTGGAGATCAGAACCTTCACCAAAGAATTGTCCTGTGGTGATCAATACCTGAAAATTTCCAGACTTTAAAATCTTCCATTTATTAGCTCTACTGCTTTCCGAATCATCTCCGCTTAACGTAACCGTTTCGTAAGATTGTTTCAAGTATTGCTGAAGCGTATCTATATGTTCTTTTCTTTCGGTAAGAATAACTGCTTTTTTTCCTGTATTCAATTCTTTTGAAACATCTTCCAAAATCAATTTATTCCTTTCAGAATCGTGTATTAAGATTTTTGATAAAGTTTCAAACTGATCTGTTTTGGCATTGTATGGAACATTCAGAACTGTATTTCGGATAATGATTTCAGGATTTTTACTCGATTCTATTTCGGTAGATTTGATTTCCGAAATTACTTCTCCTAAATGAATAAAGATCAGTTTTCCATCGTTGTATTTTCTAAAAGGGGTAGCTGTTAATCCGTACAAATAATAAGAATGGAATTTACTAATTGTGTTGTGGAAAGTGGTTGCAGGGATATGATGACATTCGTCAACAATCACAAGTCCAAAAGAATTGACCAATTCTTTGTTTTCTCCTTTTTCGAAGATTTTAGTGAGACTTTGAATGGTTGCAATCGTTATTTTGTCACCAATTTTTCCTTTGCCTTGACCAATTTTCCCAATTTCTTTTTGGGGAATACCTAAAAATGTTTCTATCCTTTCTCCCCATTGATCAGCCAATTGTTTGCGATGGACAATGATTAATGTGGGCTGTTGTTTGTTTGCAACAATTTTTAAAGCCATGATGGTTTTCCCAGAACTTGGTGGCGCAACAATAACTCCAATGTCTTTTTTATCCGTTGCTACTATTGTTTGCTTTTGGTATTCTTTTAAAGTTGCTTGAAATGAATACAGAACTGTTTTATGCAGTTTTCGCTTATCAATAAAGTTGTTCGAAATATTTTTCTCTTTACAAAACCGTAGTGTTTTTCCAATAAATCCTTTCGGCAGAAAAATAAGGTCATCTATTTCTTCGATAAATTTAAAATAGCGTTCTGTTCCAAATGTATTTCTACCGCTGTTTTTCTTGATGATAAATTCAGTATTTAGGAAATTTAATTCTTCTTTCAAAAAGTGAATCAATCTACTATCAATCGTATTTCTGTTAATTTGAACTACATTATCTAACGTTATTGTTAGTTCATTGGTTTGAACAGGAATATCACCATTTTCCTTTTCCAAAAGATCTAGAAACAACAGTTCTAAATGGGCAAAAGGAACACGTTTAATCATACTTAAAAACTGCCACTGATCTTCAAAAGGAATAAATGTTTCTGAATCAACAAAACAACTATTTCCAATGAGCATTGTTTGCAAATAAAATGGAAGGGCAATAAGATTGCCTAATCCTTTCCCAGAAAGATAATCCTGATTCGGAAACAAACGGTCGAAACTGGTATTTTTATCGAAAATAGAAACAGCTCCTGATTTTTCTAAAAGCGATAGTATAATTTTTCGACTCTTAAAAGCAGAATAAGGATCATCAAAGAAAATCCATACATGTCCACCATTACCTGATCTCGAACGTTCCAGATAAACAGGGATAGAAAATTCTTCACAGGTTTTGATAAAATTTTGACATTCTATCATCCAATCTTGTTTGTCAAAATCAGCAACAATAAACCAAGAAGTATTGTCAGGCAATAATGGATAAATACCTATCAAGTCTTGTCCATTAAGATGTCTGAAAATATGATTATCCGATAATTGAAGATATGACTTTTCTGTAAAATTTTGAAATGTTCCACCATTTATTTGATGCATTCGATAACGATGAGGATCAAAATAATAAACGGGTCGATAGCCTTTTTTACAGCCTTTTTCCCAATAGACAGCAAACACATCTTCACGTCCTTTGAACAAGGATTTAAAAATTGCTAATCTTTGCTGTAGATCTTCCATTGAGTTTCTCACATTTATTGCAGTATAATAATTTCAAAAAAAACGTAAATAGATTACGTTTTTGGCTTCTAATATTGCATATCAAATTTAATATTAAATGCATTCAATGATGAAAAAATTCAGATTACCAAGGAAAATTAAAAAGTCTCTAAAAGGAAAATTTTGGCTATATCCAGCGGATAGTAAAGGAAATTCACAGATGGCTTTTCCAGATGAATCACAGGAAGATTATACTGCGTTAAAACAAGGGATTGTAAAAGATATGATGCAGGAAGAAAATAGGAAGACAAGAAGGGAACAAGAACAAATAGACCTAGACAAAGAAGTAATCGTCAGTGATGAAATACTGAAAAGTTATGTTGACAACATTATTCGAAAAGATCTTAGAACATCTTTTTATTCGACATTGTTAAGAGCAAAAAATAATCCAAAAGCAATTGTTGCCTATTACAATTTTGTAAATGCATACCAACTAGTTGAACAAGGAAAAAATTCGTATGGAAATATTTGCTGTTTAGCTGTTGATAGAGCAATCGAATTATTAAAGAAACCTAGAAAGTGAAAACTTTATATTAACCTCTGAATTAATTGTGGGACTATGTCGCACAAATTGATCATCTTATAAAATAATGAGAATAATAAAATTCATCTCAAAGTCAATTGATCAAATGAATACTAAATAAAATCAAATGATATTTTCTACCACCCAAAAATCCGCTAAGACTCCAATTTTGCACCTTTTTAGTACCCAAAAAGAAAAAACCCCTTGAAAAGCTAATGTTTTCAAGGGATTTCGAACCTTCTATGTACCCAGGGCGGGAATCGAACCCGCACTCCAGAGGAACTGGATTTTGAATCTGTAAAAATAGCTATATATCAATACATTAGCTTACATTATGATGCAAAAATTGACAAAACTTGACATTTCCGCACACCTTTATCGCACACCTTATTTTTTATCACTAAATTTATTTCTTTATATTAAAATTTATAACTGATGACAGTAGATAAAGAGGCATTTGAATATGCAATAGCTAAAATTGATGATGGAAATATATTTGAAGTATTTTGTCTTGATTTTTTAGCAAGTATTCTAGGTCATTCATTCATTCCAGTCGCTGGGACAAAAGATAAAGGAGTAGATGGGTTTCAACACTTTTTTACGAAAGAAGGAAAAGAGAAACAAATATTTCAAATAACTACTGAAAAAGACATTGAAGGTAAGTTGAATTCAACATTAGTAAAACTAGAAGAGAATGAAATTTTACTTGATAAATTAGTATATGTAACCAACAGAAAAGTAAATAATGCTGAAAGGATAATTGATGAGATATTTGATGATAAAGGTATTCATATCGTAATATATGATATTAGATGGTTTAAGGCAAATTGTAATCAATCACAACAATCTATTAAATCTTATAAAATATTCGTTGATACCTATTTACATGAGTATACTAAGCCTGGACATAGTTCAACTGTTGCAGATTTTGAAATAGATTCACGATTATTTGTTTTCCTTGGTCAACAATTTAACAATAACAGAGTAGACTTAAAGTTAGATGATTTATTAGCTGACACACTAATATTATTTGCTCTTGAAGAAAGTTCTCCAGAAAATCTAATTAATGAAACTTTACTAAAATTATCGATAAAAAAATATTTAAAATTTGACCCACAATTATTAGATGAAAAGATTTCATCAAGATTGAAAATTTTATCTTCAAAACCAAAAAAAATAAATCATCACACCAAAGAAGATGGCTATTGTCTACCGTTTGATACACGACAAGAATTATTAGAGAGAAATCTAAAAGATGAAAAATTACATCAAGATTTTTTTGCAGAAACTCATATTACAATTAAAAAGTTTTTTAAGGAAATTGATGTAAGAGTGAATGATATTCAAGGTCTTATCACTAAAGTATTTAATGATATTTTTTCTAAACAAGGATTAGAGTTTTCAAATTTTGTCTTGGAAGGTGACTCTGATTCTGTAATAGAACAAAACTTAAATGATGTAATAAGTTCAACTGTTGATGAAAGCAAAGTTGTCTTGGGTAATAAAGAAAAGGTGAAAACGGCATTGCATTTAGCAATTCGGGATATAGTATACAATGGTTCTGTGTCTCAAATAAAGTTTTTAAAAAGTTTATCGAATACTTATTTAATGATGTTCCTAT
>CAIUKX010000360.1 GCA_903899795.1 uncultured Flavobacteriales bacterium | reverse complement strand
GAATAATTAATCCTTTTCACTTGTAAATTATCGTTTTTATTCGAATGAATTTAAGCATGCGACAACAAATTTGTATTTGTATGAAAATGGTCAAATAATTGAAAAAGAATTTTGTGAAATATCAAAGGAATTAGAACACATAATATGGTCAGGCAAGCGAAAAAAAAATAAGTTTGATAGAAAATAAGCGTATCTGTAATTGTTTTTATTTTTTCTTAGAAGATAAATCTTCCGGCACCGTATTCCCTAACAAATATCCCCATGGCTTCATCGGTTCAATATGGTCGAAGATAACCTTGACAATTGCTGTCATTGGGATGGAGAGAAACATTCCGTTTATTCCCCAGATGGCGCCGCCGATGATGACCACAATCAAGGAAATGAAGGCATTGATTTGGACCCGGGAAGAAACAATTTTTGGGACAATGTAATTTTTGTCAATGATTTGAATGACTGAAAAGATGGCCAGTATATACAACATGTAAACGGGCGATTTTGTCACGAGGGAAATGAGTATAAACAAAGCAATTCCAAGTACACCACCGATGAAAGGAATGACATTTAAGAGTGCACCGATGATTCCTAAGAGAATGGCGTAATCCATGTCGAGAGCTAATAGCCCTATGGAATTGAGTACCATCATAATCAACATTTCGATGATTAAACCGGTTAAATATTGCTGGATGATTTTTTTTGAATTCGTCAGGACTTCACCGACCGCTATGTGGTGCTCGGCACGGAATAGTTTACGGATGAATTCTAGAAACAAAGGTTTATAGTAAAGAATCAGAATCAAATAGATGGGAAGTAACATCATTGTCACCAGAATTTGCGTGACTTGATTCAGTTTTTCTCCAATGGCTAAATGACTGATTTCTGTATTTTCAGTTTTATTGATCCAATTATAGATATCGGCTTCATTGATGTTTAATTTTTCAGACATCCATTGAATGGTGTGACCGGTCATGCCGTTCATTTTTATTTTGAGTAGGGGCAAAGAATCACTGAATGAAGCAACTTGAGTTAAAGTAAGGTAAAAGGCTCCTGCTACAACCAGCGTGGTTAATATAACAGCAATGGAAATGGCTGCAATTCTGTTTATTTTTCTCCTGATCATGAAATTCACCAAAGGATTGAGTAGAATGGCAAGAATCGTTGCATAAATAATGGGAACGATGATCGTTTTGCCAGCGATCATTAAAAACACAAAAGCAAAGATCGATAAGAGGATCAAAGCTATTTTTGCATAGAAAGGAATATGTTGTTCTTTAATCATTCTTCCGTTTTAGAATCCGAAAACCGGTGCATTATTTTATTAAAGATAGTATTTCCAAAGGATTTAATACTGTCTGCATTTTGAATTACATTTTTTGAAACCAAAAGTTCGACTACAACCCCCATCAATTTCGTGATTGGTTTACTGGATTCACCGACCAATAAATGTTTGGCAATGAGTCCTGAAGCTCCGCCGACAGCCAATTTTGTCAGGTTTGTTTTCAATTCGCTCGATGCAATTATACTTTGAATGGAATCATTGAGCAGGTTGACGGGTTTGAAACTTTCGACAGTCGCAAAGAAGTGTTCCTTTAAAGCAATGATTTCATCGGACTGCTGTTTTTCCAGTTGCTGAATTGCTTTCGTCAGTTCTTCGGAGTTTGAAATTTTTTGCATGATGGTTTAATTGTGTAAGTGGTGAATGACACTGTTTTTAAAAGATTGTTTGATTTGCTTTCGAAAGAGAAAGGCTACCAATAGCACAAAAGCATAAAATCCGGCAACCGCCAGGAAACCGTAATAAATCTTTCCCGTTAATTCACCTATCCAGAGTGCACAACTGATGGATAAAGATACAATTACCGCTATTCCGAGTACCAGAAAAAGCACATGAGAAAGCACAGAGGAAACTGTGGTAGATAGTTTATCGGTGAATTTTAATTTCCATAGATCAATCCTCGTCTTACCGTATTTTTCGGCTCTCTCTAAAAGCGATTCAATTAAATTTTCTTTGTTTTCCATGATGATTTAAGACTAAAAGACATAAGATTATCTGCGATGCAGCTGTCGCTGTCAAGACTAAAAGATATAAGACAAAGACTCAAGATAGGAAGACAATAGTCTTTACATCTTGAGTCTTCAAGTCTTGAGTCTACTTATGCTTCCACTGATTTATGATCCATCACGTGATCAGCAAGTTTGTTTTTCAGGTTTACACCTTCAGCGTCAACCATAGAATTGATTTTTTCTTTGATTGAATCCGAAAGATCTCCACCTTTCGCAACCAATTTTTTACGTGTTTCGCTTCCTTTGTTAGGCGCAAATAATACTCCTAAAATTCCACCGATAGCTGCACCTACTAATAATGCACCTACTAATTTTCCATTGTTGTTGTTTGACTTTTCCATGTTTGTATTTGTTTGTTGTTTGAATTGTTTTTTTATTAGGCATTAGGCATTAGGCATTAGGCATTAGGCATTAGGCATTAGATTGATTCATAGACAATCAATATTTTCCTAATGACCAACAGCTATTGACTTTCAGACTGGGCTTTGTCCGCGGATTACTCTTATTATTATTGCGATGATTGCGATCACCAAAAGGATATGAATCAATCCTCCTGAATTATAACCGAGAAATCCTATAGCCCAAATGATAATAAATATCACGGCTACCGTGTAAAGTAAATTATTCATAATCTTGTTTTTTATTAATTTAATTCATTGCAATTTTCTTCAGATGTATGATCTGATTTTGTATCAATACCAGTAGTGTCGGGATGCGTTTCTCTTGCATTTCTTTGTGTATGATCCGCATTGATATCTCTGCCGGTTTTGTCAGCGTCAATATCAGGACTTGTATGATCCGGCTTCTGAGTTTCAACTTTGACCATTCTCGGACGTTTGTTTTTCTTTTCCATTCGATAAAATTTAAAGGTGAAATGCGAGACAAAAAGTGGAGATACCTGTTGATAGATCAAGGAGTAATCCAACTTTGTTGTTCAGATGGTATTCAGCACCGATGTGACCATCGAGGTAAAGACCGCTTGTACCGTGATCAATTACCCTGTCACCGTAATATCCATTTTCCCAGGTTGTTTTGCGAAATGCAAATCCAAGTGAACCGGCTAGGTAAAAGTCCCATTTTGGGCCTGCACCAAGTAGCTGATCAAAATAATAACTTCCTTTTAATCCTACAGGAATTACCGTTTGATGGTAATAATAGTTTTTGTAATCGTTATGAGGATTCCCCCAGTACTGATAATTCGTGTAGGAATAATAGGTGATGAAAGGCGCTAAAGTGAAATTTTTTGCCACGTCGAATTCATAATTGGCATGAAGAACAGGGGTAGAGTGACCGATATAGCCATAATACCCGATTCCTACACCTGCGTTCAATGTGTGACCGTATTTTTCACCGGCAGCAACCTTTTTTGTTTGTGCTGAACTGTAATTTGTGTATGTGAGAGAAATTAGTAAAGTATATAAGAAATATTTTTTCATATGTAAATAATTTATTCGCTTTTTTTGTTTTAAAAGTGCTCATGATAGCGCTTTGGTAAGTTGTTTTTTTAG
>CAIUKX010000359.1 GCA_903899795.1 uncultured Flavobacteriales bacterium | reverse complement strand
ACCGTTGTAATTGTGGCTTTTTTCATATTTTATAATTTTAGCCACAAAAATGTAAAATATCTATTTTTTGATTTGCAACAATATGTACATTTGCGTTGACAATAAGTAAACTAAAATGGAAAAAATAGGCGATAATATTAAAAAAATCCGGCTAAGTTCTAATTTAGATTGCGTTTTTGGTTATTAACTCTAAAAGAAATGGCAATGCAGCCGAAGCCACCAGACAAGTTGCCATCATCGACTTCACTTTTTCCTTGTTTTCCTTTTGGCTTTGACGGTAGTTAAACCAATTCAAATAGTTAGGAAGATATTTGGTTGCTACGCCATTAAAAGGGTTCATAAAATCTCTGATCTGCTTATGTTGGTTATTAACAGTCTGGAGATGCATCTTGTTTTTCGGCTTCTCCGTTTGGTTTTTCTTGCTATTTATTTTTACATGGGTAATACTTTGATTCTTTCTTTTTACAGCATTATAAGCACGATTTTCATCAGTTATCAACACCGTATCTGCCGCCAACCGTCCCCCCAGAGCTATTTCTGCTTCTTTTCCATCAATCTTTTTTGAACCTACTACCGCAGTGATCAAACCCTTATTTCGGCTTATGGCTGTAATAACACTTATTTTTCCGCTATTATGCTTATGCCCATCGCTACCTCTTTTACGAGGCTTTCGATCTATGTTGCGCTTTCCTTTATCGCTTTCTGTAAGCTGCAGTTCATCGCACTCTACGATCCCGCCTACTTGTACAGGCAAGGTGGTTTGCAATGAGGCTAAAATTTTATGGCGCCAATCAAAAGAGGTCTGAATGGATATTCCCAGTTCTTTGGCTGCCTTCTTAATTGAATACCCTTGTTCCATCAACCGCAGATATGCTTGCCATTTGTCTTTGCGCCGGATACGAAACAAGGCTGTACCATAACTGCCACGAAAATGCTTCTCACATTCCTTACAGCTAAATTGCTCTACACCTTTAATAATACCTCTACGAATGGTCTTGATGGAATTACAATGCGGACACTGCATCGAACCCGGTCTGCTTTGCTCAATTTGCAAACTCAATTCAGCCATCAGGCCTCTTTGACTCTCCCATTCTGCGCTTAACTCCGAAATAGTTCGTTCCCTATCTGCATACGACAACTGACGGAACGCCTCTATGAACTCAAGATGTTTCATTTGGCTAAAATAAGCATTTTAAATTAGAACTGCGCCATATTATTCTTACATAATAGTCGAATTCAGTTCCAAAAATAACTTTCAAAAACAATTGTGGAATTAAAAATACACTATATTGCACCTTGTTACTGAACAAAATCAACATCACATTAAAATTTATCAAACATGGACACTACAAAAATGATCAAGGCTTATTGCCTTAAAACAAAAGAAAAAAATGTACCTATGCACGATGCGGTAATTACCAAAACTGCTAGGGGTGGATATATTGCCAATGGTAATGAAGGTAAAGTCAACAAAATGGCAGATATCATGAGCTAAACCAAATCATT
>CAIUKX010000358.1 GCA_903899795.1 uncultured Flavobacteriales bacterium | reverse complement strand
GAAAAGTCTATTTCTTGTTGTTGAACATCTGTATTTGTAATTTTTGTACAATACCACGCCGAAAGATTTGCTTTTGGTGAAATCACATTTAAAATCACTGGCTCAATATTATTTCCATTAACAGTATTTGAACCCGAATGAACAGTACTCATAGCATTCCCCCCACTTTCAGTACACATATTGTATGAGAGTACACGAGTATTATTAGGTGCATTATATGAGTAATGAAATTGTTGAAACTCATAAATAGTTCCATCACCTAATGTAACTGTCCATATGCTGGTCAAATTTCCATTTGAAATAGTATTTTTAAATCTAATTTCTACTGGTGTCTCAAATCCATTTAATCCAAAAACCATTGTGGAATTTGATTGATCATAGTATTTAAAAACCATTCTTCCTGAAGCAACTCCCGGAATATTTAACTGAGGTGCAAACCAATACAAATCTCCTTGATCGTTTCCTGTAAATTTATTAATAGGATCATTTGGAACAGCAACTCCATCATAATTCATTACAAACTGATTCGTTGGATTAGTACAAGACTTAAATTGATCCAGTTCTTGGGATTCTGTATATTTATGAAAGGCTTCTGTTTCAACGCTAATTGTCGGAATTTCAAGACTCCAACCTTCACCATAAGGAATACCTGTACAAACTGGTGTGGTTGTTCCCACACTTGTATTACTTGAATACCCCAGATTCAAAGGAAACTTTAGTCCCAATGGCGTAGAAACACTTCCTAACGGAACAGACGTAGTGTATTCACCATTCAAAACATTTACATCTGAAACAATATTTCCAGCAGAAATTTTTGAGCTTTCTACTTTTTTAGGAGAGACATCACCGTTATCTCTTCCACCAACAATTTGAGAATGTGACTTATTTATTGCAAATAAAGTTAGAAATAGGAGAATTATTTTTTTCATGCGGTTTGTTTTATTGAATACTGTGAACTATTTTTGCGCACAAATATAACTGTAATTTTAAATAAAACGAATCGATTAATGATAATTATTTGTTAAAATAAAAATCTATATATCTTTGCATAACAATTGTTACCAATTAAAAACCCATAAATATCATAACATGAAGAATCTGTTTTTTACCTCAATATTTCTAATTTCACTTAACTGTTTTAGCCAAAATCAACAGATTTCAGTTTCTCTTTCGATTCGTGATTCAATTTCTGCAAATGATTTCTTTTTTCATATTTCTGGAAAAGGGCTTTTTGGAGATTCATTAACTTTAAATGTAGAATTAATTAACCCTCTTGATTCAAGTAAAATATATCAAGGAGTTTATGATGTAACTAAAACAAGCACAAATACAATCCCAACTTTCAAATACGACCTACAAACTATGGATTATAGTTTTCAAATTGGGCATTATCCACAAGGAAATTATGTATTACATCTATGGACATCGATTGGCGGGGTAAAAAGAGATGAAGTATATCATCAAGAATAATTCATAATGTGATGAATAGACTTACACCGGCAGAAGAACAAGTAATGCTTCGTTTATGGGTATTAGAAAGAGCATCCGTTAAACAAATTGTTAAACTATATAATGACAATCTGCTTGATCGTAATTCAACCTCAACAATCGCTAGAGTCTTGGAACGAAAAAATTTTATTAAACATAGGCAAAAAGGGAGCGTATATATCTATAAATCTATGATTTCTCGTAACGAGTATCGTGAGTATTTGACAGAACATTTACTAGCGAATTACTGCGATCAAGACAAAATATCTTTGATTGAAGAGATAAAAAGAATCTAATTGTTTAGAATTTTAATATCATCAGCTTTGTGAAACAATTTTTTGTGTTAGGTTATCAAACAGTCGATACTCCTTGTTATCATTTTCATCTAAATTATACAAATACAAGGTTTGTGTTTGAAAAACATAGAGCATTTGAAGTAATTGGAATTAAACCTAATTTTGAGTTAAATGGAAAGCACAGAAACAAAAGAAGAATACTTGGAAAAATTTATGGCGAAAAATCTGCACAGGTTTGAAACACCTTTGATTAGTGAGTATGATGCTGAAACATGGAAAAGCGGACAGGTAATTACTTATGTTGAATTATTGCCAGTAGATCGAACGGAACAAGTACCACAAAAAGTAGAACAAACAGAATCGATAACAGGGGTGAAATTTATTTTGTATAAAACGAATAATCCAAATTTATTTTGGACGAATCCTAATGAATAAGAGCACTCCAAGACTAGTAATATGGTGAATTAATTTACTTATTATTTCACTTTAGAAAATAAAGAATAGCTACAAATAAAAAATCCCCCGTTGAAGGACGAGGGAACCTAATGTTTTCACAACGGAATAATCCTTATTGTGATTGGCTTCAAAATTGTTGAAACAAACGTACGGTTGTTTTTTTATAATTCCTAATTATTTTTTTAGTGCTGTGAGATTATTTTTCACTAGTTTTGGAAACATATAAAAATCAACTTACTATGAAGATTGTTTTAGGATTGGATTTGGGGACTAACTCTATTGGATGGGCATTAATAAAACAAAATTTTGAAAACAAAGAAGGCGAAATTTTGGGTTTAGGCTCTCGAATAATTCCTATGAGTCAAGATATAATGGGGAAATTTGATGCTGGGCAATCTATTTCTCAAACTGCCGAAAGAACAGGTTATAGAGGAGCTCGAAGACTTCGAGAGCGATTTTTACTAAGAAGAGAAAGGCTTCACAGAGTGCTTAATATACTAAGCTTTTTACCTGAACACTATTCCCTGAATATAGATTTTACAAAAAAAACAGGTCAATTTATTAGTGAGACAGAGCCTAAATTAGTTTACAATGGTTCCAATCAATTTATTTTTAAAACATCGTTTGAAGAAATGTTAGGCGACTTTCGTAAAGAACAACCAAAATTAGTTAATAATGATAAAAAAGTTCCTGCTGATTGGACGATTTACTATCTACGCAAAAAAGCACTAACTCAAAAAATTGATAAAGAAGAATTAGCCTGGTTACTTTTACATTTCAATCAAAAAAGAGGTTACTACCAATTAAGAGGCGAAGAGGAAGAAGAAAATCCAAATAAATTAATCGAATTTCATTCCCTAAAAGTAGTCGAAGTAATTGCTGACGAGCAAGAAAAAGGAAAACCAGATCTTTGGTATAATATTATTTTAGAAAATGGCTGGATTTATCGAAGAGCAAGCAAAACACCATTATTCGATTGGAAAGATAAAACAAGGGATTTCATTGTTACAACAGATTTAAATGATGATGGCAGTGTTAAAACAGACAAAGAAGGAAATGAAAAAAGAAGTTTCCGGGCTCCTGCTGAAACCGATTGGACACTTGTAAAAAAGAAAACTGAATCAGAAATAGATAATACTAATAAAACAGTAGGTGAATATATCTATGACACATTACTTCAATCTCCTAATCAAAAAATAAAAGGAAAATTAATTCGGACAATCGAACGAAAATACTATAAACAAGAATTAAAACGAATTTTAGAGAAGCAATCAGAATTTCATCCAATCCTACAAGATGAAAAAATATACCTGAGTTGTATTGAAGAATTATACCCACATAATGAATCCCATAGAAGTAATATTTCCAAGAAAAATTTTGTCCATTTATTTTTAGAGGATATTTTATTTTACCAAAGACCTCTTAAAAGTCAAAAAAACTTAATTAACGGTTGTCCATTTGAAAGTACTAGATACATAGAAGATGGAATACAGAAAACAAAAGCTCTAAAATGTATTCCTAAATCACATCCACTATTCCAAGAGTTTAGATTGTGGCAATGGCTACAAAATCTTAAAATTTATAACCGAGACACTGATCAAAATCTAACGTCTGATTTTTTATCGGCAGAAGAAAATTATATTGCTCTTTTCGATTTTCTTAATAAAAGAAAGGAAATAGATCAAAAGGCCTTATTAAAACATCTAAAACTATCTGAAAAAACACATCGTTGGAATTTTGTTGAAGATAAAAAATATCCTTGTAATGAAACCTATTCAATGATTCAAAGTCGATTGGAAAAAGTTAAGAGTGTTCCTAATGATTTTCTTACTTCTGAAACAGAATTTCAACTATGGCATATTATATACTCTGTGAATGACAAAATTGAATATGATAAAGCAATTCGCTCATTTGCGGTAAAACATTCGTTAGATATTGAGACTTTTGTAGAAAATTTCAGAAAAACACCCCCGTTAAAAAATGAGTATGGTTCCTATTCAGCCAAAGCTGTAAAAAAGTTATTACCCTTGATGCGAATGGGGAAATGTTGGAGTTGGAACAATATTAATGAACAAACAAAGATTAGAATTGAACGACTTCAAACGGGGGAATTTGATGAGAACATAAAAAATAGAGTCCGGGAAAAAGCAATCCATCTTAAAGAGAATAATGATTTTAAAGGTTTACCAATTTGGTTAGTCAGCAATATTGTATATGATCGTCATTCTGAAAGTAGCGATAATAAAAAATGGAAATCAGTTAGTGACCTAGAAGCATATATTAAATCTTTTAAACAACACTCATTACGAAATCCAATTGTAGAGCAAGTTGTTACTGAAACTTTAAGAGTTGTCAATGATATTTGGAAACATTATGGAAAAGGCGAAGAAAATTTTTTTAACGAAATTCATATTGAACTTGGTAGAGAAATGAAGAATCCTGCTGATAAGCGCAAAAAAATGACTTCTCAAATTTCTGAGAATGAAAACACCAATTTAAGAATCAAAGCATTATTAGCTGAAATGCTTTACGACACAAGTGTTGAAAATGTCCGTCCATATTCACCAATGCAACAAGAAGCATTAAAAATCTATGAAGATGGTGTTTTAAATTCCAACATTGAAATTCCGGAAGATATTGTTAAAATCAGTAAATCACCACAACCAAGTAAAACAGAGTTATTACGCTATAAATTATGGCTAGAGCAAAAATATCGCTCTCCTTATACCGGAAATATTATTCCACTTTCCAGTTTATTTACTTTAGAATATGAAATTGAACATATTATACCACAAAGTAGATATTTTGATAATAGTTTTAGTAATAAGGTGATTTGTGAATCGGCTGTAAATAAATTAAAAGATAATAAAACAGGAAAAGAGTTTATCAAAGATCATCACGGTCAGATTGTAGAAATTAGCTTTGGAAAAACCGTTAAAATTTTCGAAGAAGAAGTATATGAAGAATTTGTTAAGGATCACTATTCAAAAAATAGGACAAAAAGAAATAAGCTTCTAATGGAAGAGATTCCCGAAAAGATGATTGAAAGACAGCTCAATGATACACGATTTATTAGTAAATTTGTTATGAGCACTTTATCTAATATTGTGAGGGAAGAAAATAGTAATGACGATGGAGTTAATTCAAAAAACATCTTAGCTTCAAATGGTCAAATAACATCGACATTGAAACAAGACTGGGGTTTAAATGACGTTTGGAATGATTTGATTTTACCAAGATTTGAACGTTTAAACGAACTAACAAATTCTAAAAATTTCACAAGTTATAATAAACGTTATCAAAAAAATCTACCTTCAATTCCTTTGGAATTATCGAAAGGATTTCAAAAGAAACGTATTGATCATCGTCATCATTCTGTTGATGCTTTAATCATTGCATGTGCAACGAGAAGCCATATTAATTTTCTAAACAATCAAAATGCCTTGGAAAAGAACAAATCCAAGGAAGAAAAACAACGTTCAAGAAATGATTTAAGAACGGCTTTATGTAAGAAAGAATATAACGAAGGTTCTGAAAAAAATTACCGGTGGATATTTAAACAACCTTGGAATAATTTTATTATTGACAGTAAAAATAAACTAGAAACGACCATTATCAGTTTTAAACAAAATATACGGGTCATCAATAAAACAACAAATTTGTACGAATCCTATAAAGATGAAAATGGGAATCTTAGATTAGATAAAAATGGTAAACCTAAAAAAGAAAAAATAAAGCAAATAAAAGGAGAAAGTTGGGCTATTCGAAAATCTATGCATACTCCAATGCCTTACGGAAAAAAGGAATATTATTTTGATGTATTAAAAATAGCTGACAATGTTGGTAAATTGGATTTAATTATTGATGAGACAATTAAATTAAAAGTTCAGAGTCGGCTAAGACAATTAAATAATAAAATTACCGAAACACAAAAATACCTTAAAAATAATCCTTTAAAAGATCAAAATGATAAACCTGTATTGACCTCTGCTTTTAATATTAAAACTGAAAAATTCAGAAGAAAACAACCAATCTCAAAATTATCAAATCGGGGACAAGGTGGAGTTAAAACGATTGAAGATGCTATGAAATTTATCGAAAAAATAGCTGATTTAAAATTGCAACAAGACTTAATAATGCATTTAAATTTTAACGAACATGATCTCGAAAAAGCATTCTCTTCAGAAGGATTAGAAAGATTTAATCAAAATCGAAAAGTACCAGTTTTTAACGTTCCTATTGCCGAAAATGGATCTAGTAGATTTCTTGTTGGAAATAGAATCGGAACAAAACATAAATGGGTTGAAGCGGCTGAAGGAACCAATCTTTTTTTCGCAATATATGTTGATGAAAATAATAAACGAAGCTATACATCTATTCCATTCAATATTGTAATTGAAAGACAAAAGCAAGGTCTAGTTTCTGCTCCTGAGATCGATTCTAAAGGAAACAAACTATTATTTTATATTTCTCCAAATGACTTAGTCTATGTACCTAATCTGGAAGAAATCGAAAATCCCAATTTAGTAGACTTTAAGTATTTGTCAAAAGAACAAGTACAAAGAATTTACAAGTTTGTAAGCTGTACTGGAGGAGAAGGTCATTTTGTTTCACATAATTATTCGAAAGAAATTGTTTCAAATGAAAATGGATCTAATAATAAAAATGAAAGAATGTTGGAATATGTAAAATTGAATACTATTTATGATGATAAATTAAAACCTATGATGATTAAATCAATTTGTTGGAAACTTAGTGTGAATAGACTTGGACAAATAACTAAAATAATCCGATAGTAACTTTTTAAAATACAACTCGTTAAAGGTATTTATAACTAACAACTATAAATACTTAAACTATGATTAAACGTACCCTACACTTCAGTAATCCTGCACATCTTTCTACACGTAATCAGCAGTTAGTTGTAGAACTCAAGGATGAAAACAGAACTATTAAAACCATTCCTATAGAAGATTTAGGAGTTGTAATTTTAGAACATCCACAAATAACACTTACTTCTAATTTATTAGAGCAAATGCTCGAAAATAAGGTAGCTGTTATAACCTGTAACAGCAAATATATGCCTAGTGGTATGTTTTTACCTTTTGAATCGAATACAGAGCAAACCGAACGGATTCGTGTACAATTGGATGCAAGCGTTCCTCTAAAAAAGCAATTATGGCAACAAACCATCAAACAAAAAATTGGAAACCAATCTAATCTGCTCGAAAAATTAGGTGTAAATAGTTTGCGTTTAAAAAATCTCAAGAATGACGTTTTAAGCGGTGATACAACAAATTGTGAAGGACAAGCTGCTTCACATTATTGGGGACAAATTTATGGTGGTTACTTCTTACGTTCACGTGATCCACAAAGTCCAAATGCTCAATTGAATTATGGTTATGCTATTTTAAGATCAGTTGTTGCACGAGCATTAACAGCTAGTGGGATGTTACCATCCTCTGGTATTTTTCACCGTAATAAGTATAATGCTTTTTGTTTGGCTGATGATATTATGGAGCCGTATAGACCATTTGTGGATTGGGTTGTTCTTCAGCTTCCAGAGTTAGGAACAGAAGAGGGATTAACTAAAATACAAAAAATCGAACTTCTTAAACTTCCACAATTAGATGTAGAAATAAATGGTGTTAAACGCCCTTTGTTTCATGCTGTGAGTACAACAACGGCTAGTTTATATAAATGTTTTGCAGGAGAGCAACGGAAAATTATATATCCCGATTTCTACTAAATAAATCATATCATGGAAAATTCACGTTTTAACTCGTACAGAAATATGTGGGTAATGGTTTTGTTTGATTTGCCGACTGAAACAAAAAAAGAACGGAGTACAGCTTCTAAGTTTAGAAAAACATTGTTAGAAGACGGATTTAGTATGTTTCAATTTTCGATATATATGCGTTTTTGTCAAAGTATGGAAAATGCCGAAGTTCACACTAAGCGTGTGAAAGGAATTTTACCGGAAAAAGGGAAAGTGGGTATTTTTGCAATTACTGACAAACAATTTGGAAGAATGGAGATTTTCCATGGTACATCCAAAACTCAAACAGATAGTCCATCTCAACAATTGGAATTATTTTAATGCGGTAAGTTAGTTGAATTAAAAGAAGTTGATTTCATTTTTTTAATCCTACGAATCGCTGAAACCCTTAGTATTTCTACGGAATTAGGTCACGACTGTGTGACCTATCCGTAAAAATAACAATTTTGAAAGCCAATCACAACGCCGCGTCTCCTCTAATTTTACAGGGTCAATGTGTGACCTATCCGTAAAAATAACAATTTTGAAAGCCAATCACAACAGCAATGGGATTGTTTCTTAATTCAAATACTGTGTGACCTATCCGTAAAAATAACAATTTTGAAAGCCAATCACAACGCGAAAGAAAAAGAGGTAAATCAAAATAGCTGTGTGACCTATCCGTAAAAATAACAATTTTGAAAGCCAATCACAACT
>CAIUKX010000357.1 GCA_903899795.1 uncultured Flavobacteriales bacterium | reverse complement strand
TCAACGTTGTCAGAAAAAACCGAATAAAATTTATCAAAAACATTTTTTGGATATGGAGCAAATCGCCCATAATCTCTTCCACTATATAGTGCAATAACGGGACATTTAACACCTGCGCCCATGTGGACTGAACCCGTATCAACGCTTAGCATAAATTCCGCGTTTTTAAGTATTTCCAATGATTGCGGCATTGTGGTCTTGCCAGTATGGTCTTGCACCGGTATGTTAATAAGTCTTTTCACGCCCTCGCTGTCTTTAACATCGCCCGGTCCTCCGCACAGGTAAATGGCCAGATCATATTTATCATGAATATAGTTGATGATCTCTGCGAAATTCGCGGGAGGCCATAATTTATCTTGCTTTCCTGCTCCCGTAAATATGACACAATATTTTGGTTCTTGATGTGCCTTGTTCTTTCCATTCAATTCAAAAAAAACCGAAGTATGAAGCTCTTTTGTGGGCTTGTTTAGCAACCGGCTAATGAAGTTTTCATTCCTATAAATATCGAATTGGATACCAGTGCCTACCTCAATCAGCTCATTATAAAAGCGATTCGTTCTTTCTTCGCTACGAAAATTGTCCGTTTTATTTTCCATTCCAGTTATGTTTGCCGCACCTGAAACTGCAACAAAACATTCATCACTTAAAATGCTCCTTGAATAGATACAATTTACAACTTCTGCGAAACCTTTTTGTCGGATAGTTTTAAATAAGCCCAGACGATAATGAAGGTCTTTTTGAAATCGCTTTTTCTCAATCCATAGGACTTCATCAACGGTCTCTTTATCAAACTCATCAAAAAGTTGTTTCCAAATAATATTTCCCAGGAGGGTTATTTTATAACCTGTGTACTTTTCTGATTTCCTGATGTCGTTTAAAAAATTTCTGAATAGTATATAATCTCCTATCTCATCATTTTTTATCAGCAATAACGTCCTGTCTGTGGCCTTTGAAGGTGAACTTTTGGCGACAATCAGGATAAATTTGTATAAGAATAAAGCTATAGTATTTTTGAACTTTTTCATGAAGGCTAGTAATTCCGGGCTTTTTTGAAATGTTCCATTTCTTTTTCTTTGCACAATTCAAAAAGATGTTTATCGTCAATGGAAAATGCGCAAACATCCGCGAACAACTCAAGGTTTCTTCCCGAAAAATAATCTACTAATTGGCTGATTGTATCTTTTTCATCAGCATCGCAGGAAAGTAAATAGTCACCGTTATTCACGTAAAAAATAAAATATTGGTAATTACATTCAACGAGGAAATTAATAAAATCAAGAGCGTCGTCGTTGTTTTTTTTGATCAAAAAAGGGTCGAATTCGAAGAATAGTATTGGTTTGATATTCTTAAGATAGTTGCCACATGATCTCAAAATGATTGTATCAAATCCATCTGTATCCGATTTAATGATTTTACTTTCTTTAAACGCCGGGAAATCACCTAAAATGTTTTCGAGCGTCCTCATAGGTATCGCTTTGCCTCCTTCTTCCACATAGGCTGTACCTTTTTCAGATTTCAGTTTTAAGTTCACGTCCTTTGTTTCCGCACCAACAAGCGTTATGCATGAAAATACATTCTCGTATTGCGCCGTGTTTTCTTTTAATATTTTCATGTATTCCTCATTTCCATCAATACATAAAATAGGCACATCAGTGAAGTTTTTGATAAATGCAACCGTATCGCCCACATTAGACCCTATATCAATTACCTTAATGTCTTTAATCTCACTACCAACGTAACGAACAATTCTGGGGAGGTTAAAATTGTAGTCAGGATATATCTTTATTATTTCCCGTAGTTGGTGTGAAAAGGGCAACCTAATAACCTGGTTACCAATGTGTATCGCCGTGATAGGATCATAAAATTTTGCGATTGTTTTAATGAACCGCCGCTTTAATGCCTGAAGCATATTCTTGGGGTATTTTAAAAG
>CAIUKX010000356.1 GCA_903899795.1 uncultured Flavobacteriales bacterium | reverse complement strand
ATTGAAGCGTTGGAATATTCAGGTCAGCAATTGGACCGGGTTTCCAGTCTGTTTTTCAACTTGAATTCAGCGGAAACCAATAAAGAAATTCAAAAAATTGCTCAACAAGTATCGCCGATGTTATCTGAATTCGGAAATGACATCACGCTGAACAATGAGCTCTTTATTCGCATCAAAAGTGTTTACGAGCAAAAAGAAACATTGAAACTTTCTGCCGAACAATCGACGTTATTGGATAAAAAATATAAAAGTTTCTCTCGCAACGGCGCGAATTTACCCGAAAATAAAAAAGAAGAACTGAGAGCTATTGATAAAGAACTTTCAACTTTGAAGCTACAATTCGGAGAAAATGTTTTAGCTGAAACAAATGCTTACGAGATGCATTTAACCAAGGAAGAAGATCTAAAAGGTTTACCCGATGGAGAAAAAGAAGCCGCTGCTCATCTGGCTCAGCAAAAAGGAAAAGACGGATGGGTCGTGACTTTAGCATACCCTAGCTATATTCCGTTCATGAAATATGCAGAAAACCGTGAACTTCGAAAAAAGATTGCTTTGGCCGCGGGAGCTCAATGTTTCAAGAAAGATGAATTCAACAATGAAGAAATTGTACTTAACATTGCTAAACTGAGACACAAACGTGCCAATTTATTGGGATATTCTAAACATGCACATTTTGTTTTAGAAGAAAGAATGGCTGGAACTCCTGAAAAAGTGAGCCAATTCTTAAATGATTTATTAGAAAAAGCAAAACCATTCGCAGACGAAGAATTCAAACAACTGGAAGCGTTCGCAAAGGAAATGGATGGTCTTGATCGACTTGAAAAATGGGATTCAGCTTTTTATTCGGAAAAATTAAAGAGCAAATTATTCAATCTGGATGACGAAAAGCTAAAACCATATTTCAAACTCGAAAATGTAATCGAAGGAGCTTTTACGGTTGCGAACAAATTATTCGGACTTGAATTTAAACAAGTTACAAATATCGAAACCTATCACCCTGATGTAAAAACATACGAAGTATTTGATGCAAACAATGAATTGAAAGCTATTTTTTATGCCGATTTTCATCCGAGAGAAGGAAAAAGAAACGGTGCTTGGATGACCTCATTCAAAGATCAGAAAATTCAAAACGGAATCAATGAAAGACCTCATATTTCTAATGTTTGTAACTTCACAAAACCAACCGAATCAAAACCTTCTTTATTAACCTTCGGTGAGGTCACTACCCTTTTCCACGAATTCGGACACGGATTGCACGGAATGCTTGCGAATACAACTTATCCGAGTTTGTCAGGTACAAATGTATACTGGGATTTTGTTGAATTACCAAGTCAAGTATTGGAAAATTGGTGTTACGAAAAAGAATGTTTGGATTTATTTGCAAAACATTACGAAACCGGAGAAACCATTCCGATGGAATATGTGGAAAAAATCAAAGAATCGGCTTCATTCTTGGAAGGAATGGCTACGGTTCGACAAATAAGTCTCGGATTGCTTGATATGTCATGGCATGGTCTTGATCCTTCTGGTATAAATAGTGTTAAAGAAAATGAGACGAAAGCCCTTGTAAGAACTAAATTATTTCCGGATGTTGCAGAAAATTGTACAAGCGTTTCATTTTCTCATGTTTTTCCTGGAGGGTATTCATCCGGTTACTACAGCTATAAATGGGCAGAAGTTCTGGATGCAGACGCATTTGACTATTTCAAGGAAAATGGAATTTTCAATCCGAAAATCGGAGCTTCTTTTGCTGAAAATATTCTAAGTCGCGGGGGAACAGAACACCCAATGACCTTGTACAAACGCTTCAGAGGTCAAGAACCAAAACCTGAAGCATTGTTGAAGCGTGCAGGATTAGTTATGGAACATTAAGCCATAGAAACTAAAATATGAAAATCTCCATAATTATCGTGGGGATTTTCCTACTTTTGATATGGAAACAAAAAACATCCTTGTAGAGGATTACCTCAAAACAAAAAACATGAAAAAACAATTACATTTATTACTCCTGCTCGTTTTTGCGAACATCTCATTTACAAGTATTTCACAGGAAAAAGATAAAAAATCGAAACGTGATCCTGAGGTTATGGAAGTTGATTCCGTTTTCGGCTTTTTTCTGATGGTAAATTCAGAGGATACTACCAAACAATTTAAGTTGAGAGATGCCGGTGCATACACGCTTATATACAGTGAAAAAGTGAATGATACCATCACTCAGGAACGTATCGTTTTTGCAAATGGTAACATTCGTGATCTGTACGATAAAACCTTGGATTTCGATATTCGAAATGAAACGATTGAACATAATTTTAAAGATGGTTCTTACATGAATATTCAAAACGATTACTCAAGTTTTTATTATTCAGAACATGAAAAACCGCGATCAATTGATTTAAAAAGCCTGCATTATATTGATTATTCCAGTCCCACAAGAAGTGTTGTCCACGCAGTAGGTGTCAGTTCCATGATTATTGGTGGTGCTATTGCACTTGTGGCAGCACCGTTGTTGAATATTAATTTCAAGCAAGGCGGAATCAGTTCTACAGGATATATGAATACAGTAAAAGTTGGTGCCATCGGTTTCGCCTTTGGATTTCCAATTTCGTATTTTTCAAGAACAAAACGATACCAATTAACCAGCAATAAATCATTGAAAGATGAGGATTACTGGTACATTGACAAACAAAAATAAAATCAAAAAATGGAATTCACATTAAATACAATCGAAGAAGCGATTGAAGAAATAAAAGCAGGGAAAGTTGTTATTGTTGTTGATGATGAAGATCGTGAGAATGAAGGTGATTTTTTAACTGCTGCAAGTAATATTACTCCAGAGATTGTCAACTTTATGGCTACTCATGGACGTGGTTTGATTTGTGCCCCATTGATGGAAGAACGATGTGATGAACTGGGCTTGGAATTAATGGTAAAATCTAATTCAGCGCTTTATGAAACCCCATTTACGGTATCTGTTGATTTAAACGGACATGGATGTACAACAGGAATCTCTGCGAGTGATCGATCCAAAACAATTAAAGCTTTGATTGATCCAACAATACATCCTTCCGAGTTAGGTAAACCTGGACATATTTTTCCGCTACGCGCCAAAAAAGGAGGTGTCTTAAGAAGAGCCGGACACACCGAAGCTGCAGTTGATCTAGCACGTTTGGCTGGATTTGAACCTGCTGGAGTTATCGTTGAAATACTAAACGAAGACGGAACAATGGCACGTTTACCACAATTGGTTGAAATCGCTAAAAAATTCGACTTAAAAATTGTTTCAATTGAGGATTTGATTGAATACCGTATAAAAACAGAATCCCTGATAGACAGACTTGTTGATGTTCAAATGCCTACAGCATGGGGAGATTTTCAATTGTACGCTTATAAAGAAAAAAATACAGGGCAGGAACATTTGGCTTTAGTCAAAGGTGAATGGAAAAAAGACGATCATATACTCGTACGTGTGCACTCGTCTTGTATGACGGGAGACATTTTTGGTTCCTGCCGTTGTGACTGTGGACCTCAATTACATGCTGCCATGCAAGCAATCGAGAAAGAAGGGCGCGGGATCATTGTATACATGAATCAGGAAGGTCGTGGAATTGGACTGGTGAATAAACTGAGAGCTTATAAATTACAGGAAGAAGGATACGATACAGTTGAAGCCAACCTAAAACTTGGTTTCAAAGCAGACGAAAGAGATTACGGAATCGGAGCTCAGATCATTCGTGATTTAGGAGTTTCAAAAATGAAATTAATGACCAATAATCCAACCAAACGAACTGGTTTAGTCGGTTACGGACTGGAAATCGTTGAGAATGTTACGCTTGAAATTAACAGTAATGTTCACAATGAAAGTTACCTTCTTACCAAACGTGATAAAATGGGACACTCATTAAAAATGAAAAAATAATGTTACAGGCTAGCGGTCTCACAAAATCGTACGGTGATTTACAAATTTTGAAAGGAATTGATTTGAGTGTCAATCAAGGAGAAATTGTTTCCATTGTTGGATCATCCGGAGCAGGAAAAACAACTCTACTTCAACTGCTTGGAACTTTAGAACAACCAGATTCAGGAATTGTCACTATAGCTGGAATTAACCCATTTTCTCTTTCCTCTAAGAAACTTTCTGAATTCAGAAACACACAAATTGGATTCATTTTTCAATTCCACCAGTTGTTACCCGAATTTACAGCCATTGAAAACGTTTGTCTCCCAGCTTTGATCAAAGGAACTTCACTTTCAGATGCCAGGAAAGAAGCAAGTAAACTACTTCAAATCTTAAATTTAGGCAGTAGAGAAGAACACAGACCAAGTGAACTATCAGGTGGAGAACAACAACGAGTAGCGGTTGCCAGATCTCTAATCAACCGTCCAAAAGTTGTTTTTGCAGATGAGCCTTCCGGAAATCTGGATTCTCAAAATTCAAAAGAGCTGCACCAATTGTTTTTCGATCTTCGTCAGGAATTTAATCAAACATTTGTGATCATTACCCACAATGACTCGTTGGCAACTATGGCTGATCGAAAACTCATTATGCAAGATGGGAAACTTTTGAACTCATAGAAAGACGATGAATCAGTCAGAATTGAAAGATTTTCTCGATCAAAAGGCAGAACAATACAATTCACCTGTATTTATCGAAAGTGATCCTATTCAATTACCTCACCGTTTCAGTAAAAAAGAAGATATCGAAATCGTTGCTTTTTTAGTTTCAACAATTGCATGGGGAAATCGAACCAGTATCATCAAAAACGGAGAACGTCTGCTGTTGATCATGCAAAATGAACCAATGTCATTCGTTCAAAACTATAACGAAGAATTCGCAAAGGATCTGAAGTTTGTCAGGTAAAATCCAAAACCAACTTAAAATATGAGGAATGGCTTAAAATTTTTTTTATATAAAATTGAGTTCAAATTATGCAAACCCATATTTTCTGATATTTATAAATAAAGAGAGATATGGAATCACAAGATTTAATTAGAATACCAACAAGTATATTAGATGATTTAAAGAAGCATCTAGAAGAGTTTATATTGGATGATAAAAAACCAGCTGGTTATGATGAAGCTTTAAGGTATGTTGCTCTTCAAAGAGCTACAACATCTCAATTAGCAAAGCTGAATTCATTTGCTAATCATTTTGAATCAACGTCACCAGAGCACATTGAAAAGCATAAGATTCTTGATAAGATGGTAACCTTTGCAAAGAATTGGGTAGCTCAAGACAAACGTAAAAAGGAACTATCAAATAAAGTTAGAAACGATAGTGACCATCCAACTGGTGCAAACACCAAGAATCAGACTGGTAGAAAAGTTGATAGACTAACAAAACCAAGCATGGCATCATTGAAACCAGCAGAAGTTAATGAAGGCGAAGTTCAAATTCATTGTGCTCGTATTATCGAAATCATAAATAATTCTTTGTTTTAAAAAAAACAATCAGAATCCAGACTTAATGAAGTCTGGATTTTGGATTTTTACTTTCTGAAAGATATCTCAACACCTTCTTTTGTAATACTGATTGTCTGTAGTTTCATTGTCAATCTGATTAACAAGTAAACTAATACAATATCTAATTGTATCATATTATAAAAAGCCATTATTTTTTTTACCTATGCTTGCCTAGGTATTATTGGAGGGGGCTTATGTCACCAATAATGACTCAAAATTACTTAATAATATTTAGAACAATTAAAACCTTTCAAAAATACCAAGACCGAATAATGCAAAATCATATTTCACTGGGTCGTTTGGGTCTAATTCTCTTAAATTTAAGTCGAGTTCAGTAAGTGCTTTTAAATCATTTTGAGCTCGTGAAATAAGTCCTAGTTTACGTGCAACATTACCACTATGAACATCCAAAGGGCATGAAAGTTTTGATGGTGAAATATCCCATATTCCAAAGTCAACACCAGTGTTGTCTTTACGACATAACCATCTCAAATTCATATTAATTCTCTTCGCAACACTACCTTTTAAAGGGTCTGCAACATGTTTTCTGGTTCGTTGTGGGTGTTCAATCTCAAAGAAGATTTGGTTTAAAGCATGAATTGCTGGTTGAATTGAATCTTCAGTTTGATGTTTAATAAAGATTGATTCTAGTCCACCATGATTCGTGTAGATATGGTTTAAGGCTTTGATGAAATATTTGAAGTCTTCTCCATTAAATGTACGATGAACAAATCCCTCAAGTCTTTCAAGTTGGTGCTCTTCAT
>CAIUKX010000355.1 GCA_903899795.1 uncultured Flavobacteriales bacterium | reverse complement strand
TATAAAACATATATTGAAGAGCGAGATCAGATTTTGACCAATTTTTATTCGATTGTTAAAGGGGAAATAATTGCACAAGAAGTTAATGGATAGTTAGCAATGAATAATTTGAAAATGGTGGGACGTAGATCGATATGATATTACGGTTCAGCCGGATTATAAATCCAGAACCATCAAAGGAAAAAATACTATTCGCTTTAAAGTAATAGATAGTCAACGAATCATGCAGATTGATCTGCAAAAACCAATGGCGATTGATTCGGTAATTTATCGAAATCATCCAGTTCCTTATACGAGAGATGGAAATGTCTATATGTTGAATTTTACAGGTAAAATTGCTGACCAGGAAACACCTACGGTTATAATTTACTTTTCGGGTAAACCCAGAGAAGCGGTTAGAGCACCTTGGGATGGGGGATGGATCTGGACTAAGGACGATCTGGGGCGACCATGGATGTCTGTAGCATGTCAGGGATTAGGTGCAAGCGTTTGGTATCCATGTAAAGATCATCAAAGCGATGAACCCGATAAAGGAGCTTCCCTTACGATGATTATTCCGGATACATTGGTAGGTGTGGCGAACGGACGAAACATTGAAAATAAATCGATTGGTAATGGTTTGACTTCTACCACCTGGGAAGTAATTAATCCGATCAATAATTACAACCTCATTCCTTATATTGGAAAATATGTACATTGGGGAGAAGCTTTCAAGTGTGAAAAAGGGAAATTAGATTGCGACTATTGGGTCTTGGATTATGAATTAAAAAAAGCAAAAGTTCAGTTTGAGCAGGTTCCTAAAATGTTAAAGTGTTTTGAATATTGGTTTGGTCCTTACCCATTTTATGAAGATGGTTATAAGTTGGTTCAATCCCCTTATCTGGGGATGGAACATCAAAGCGCTGTAGCTTACGGAAATGGATTTAAAAATGGTTATTTAGGTTCAGACTTGTCCCGTTCAGGTTGGGGGTTGAAATGGGATTACATATTGATTCATGAAAGTGGTCACGAATGGTTCGGCAATAATATCACAACAAAAGATATTGCTGACATGTGGGTGCATGAAGGATTCACGAACTATTCCGAAACCATTTATACACATTGTGAGTTTGGTTTAGAGGCTGGTAACGAATATGAAATAGGTTTAAGAAAATCGATAGCGAATGACAAACCAATAATCGGGCATTACAATGTCAATAATGAAGGTATCGGAGATATGTATTACAAAGGAAGTGCTTTGGTACATACCATTCGCCAACTGGTCAATGATGATGAGAGATTCCGTACATTATTAAGAAATATGAACCAGCTTTTCTGGCATAAAACCGTTACAACACAAGATGTAGAATTGTATTTCAATAAAAAAACGGGGATTAATTTTACTAAGATTTTCGATCAATACCTCCGTACAACACAAATCCCTGTTTTGGAATACAAAGTGAATGTTGACGGGATTGAGTACCGATGGACGAACTGTGTAAAAGGTTTTGATATGAAGCTTCGGCTAACAAATGGTGGTTGGATTGCTCCTACAGAAGTTTGGCAAAGCATTCAGCTGACAGCTGACGAAATCAGTAAATTTGATGCTGATCCTAACTTTTATATCACGACAAAAAAAATTAAATAGCGATTTTCTTTTTATTCCGATTCACAGTCGTATATTTGTCTTGTTTAAAATTATTCTAAATAAGATGCGCGTTATTTTAGCTGACAGTAATGATTTGGTAAGACTAGGAATGAGAACCATTTTGAGTTCGGAAAAAAACCTTGAAATTGTTGGTGAAGCCAGAGATAACGAAGAACTGAAGCAGCAATTGGATAATTTCGGAACTGATTTAGTTTTGATCGATTATACCTCGCCTGGTTTTGATATCGATATTATCCACACCGTTTTAGGAACGAACTCTAAGATTAAATTTATTGCGATCACTCCTGAACAATCCGCTCAAACTCTTGTTGATGCACTTCGATCAGGAGTAATGAGTTATGTAAAAAAAGATTGTGATTTAGGTGAGATCATCAATGCTGTTCAAGAAACAGGGAGAGGTAATAAGTTTTTCTGCGGTCAGATTTTAGAAACGATTCAACGGGCTTCAATTGATGTGAATGACATTGACTTTGAATCATTTACTTGCGAACCGGTTGTACTGTCCGAAAGAGAGTTAGGAATAGTTGTACTAATCGCTGAAGGATTGACCAATACACAAATTGCAGAACAATTGTTTTTGAGTACTCATACAGTCAATACACACCGTAAAAACATTATGGCAAAATTGGGTGTAAAAAATACAGCAGGAATTGTGATGTACGCTGTAAAAACATCACTAGTGTCACCAAATAAATTCTTGTTTGCGGCTGATAACGGAATTTGAAATTATCTCTTCAAACTTCTTTTTAGTCACGTTATTGGAATTGTGTACTTTCACTTCCGATGATATTCGTACAGTTTTTTCGTTCCTCGCGAAGTTTTACCATCGATGATCGTTTCCGAAACAAGCTGATAATGTTGATGGAAATAAGCAGGATCAATTTCGTTTTTTTGAAGTGTAATATCCATTTTTTCTTTTTTTCGATGTGTCCAAAGAAAAATTCGATTGGCCTGTTTGTAATTAGTATTTAATATGTGATCTGGAATTTTATAAAAGGAAAAATAAGAACGCACACTTGCCTCGTATGGATATTCCGTATATAATCGATCATCAGATTTTAGATTGGCTTTAAATCTTAAGAATATTTCTTTGAAATTAATGACAGGAACTTCATCGAAATCAAGTGATGGACTTTTGGTTCGTATCAAGATTAATGTCGAAAGTACAATTGACAAGAAAGAAAGTGATGCAATGATATAAAACGTTTTTTTGATCGAGTGTTTTATAATTAAATACAAACCATCTGCAGCAGAGAAAAAAAACAGGATGTAAAGAAACGCAAGTACTCGTGGTGGTGGGATTACTTTCTGAATGAAGAAAATAAAAACAAGAGTTGTAAGTATTGCGATATAGAGCATTCTCCAATTCTTTTGATAAAGAAGAGAAGCAATAATCCCAATTGGAATCAATAGTTTAAAAATCAATGGGACATCCCGATAAAAAAAGTTGGATGCAGGTTTCAATGTGTCTATAGAATGGATAATCGCATATGAGATAGGTTTGGTAGCTACAAATCCATTAGAGGTAATGAATTTGGGCCCCATAATCCAGCAGATAGGGAGATACAATAAAATAGAGACAAGAATTACACTAAAAAAACTCAATCCGATATACATCATTTTTATCTTGAGGTTACTCATCGAAATCTTAGATACTACTAAATAACTGCTAAAAAGAACACTTTCATAAATCATTATCGGCACTGTATATATTCCAATTATCTGAACAAGAACAAAAGAAATCCACCAAAATTGAGCGTTGGTTTTCTTGATTTCCTCTACGATAATTAATAGTAATATAAAAGCTAGGAATAAGATAGAATAACCCCTTGCATTGGTTGAATAACAGATTAAAAAGGATGATGAGGCAATGAAAGACGTTGCGAGTAATCCAGCCCCTTTTGTATAATTTCTTGAAAAATACAAATAGCTTAGTGGCATCATCAGAATTCCAAAAATAAAAGCCGTCAGTCGTAGGCTTATCGTCGATTCTCCAAATAAAAAGCAGGATAACTTCACTAGTAAAGTGTGAAAAAGGTGATTATTAGGGAAGTCATAATAAGAAACAAGAACATAAATAGGTTTTTGGGAATAATGATAAAAAGTATATCCTTCATCATAATGTAAGGGACCATCGATAAAAAAAAGTCGAATCAATATGGAAAAAATGAAAATTGCTAAAAAAGCGACTGTATACTTTCTACTTTCAGCTTTCCACTGTTTGCGAAGTATTGGCTTTAAGAGAATGAATTTTTCCTTAAGAACAGTAAAAAAAGAATAACCCTCCTCCCAAATCTTTTTCCTGAAAATGAACAAGAGAATGCTAAAAGCAAGGACATAAAAACCGGAGTAAAAACTTCTGGTTCGAAATCCAGCAAGTACCTCCGGAGTTTTATCTTCAAATAAAGGAGAATTAAATAGTAATTGTAAGTGTTTTTCGGAAAGATAAGATATACCTACAAGAATACCTGTTATCAACAATAATGAACTGATCAGCACCCATGTAAAGATTTTAGAAAATTTCATATCCCTTGCCCATAAATAAAAAAGTAACTAAAAGTAGATAATAAAATCTTTTATACCTCAAATTCCCAAATTATCGTTTGATCAAACCACGATTTCCTAATATTTCGGTACTTTTGCAAAAAAAAAAGGTTATGAAAATTTCTTTTTCGAAATACCAGGGTACAGGAAATGATTTTGTCATGCTGGATAATCTAAGTGGTCAATACAATGAATTGACAGTAGAGATGGTTTGGCAGCTTTGCAATCGTCGTTTCGGTATTGGTGCTGATGGATTAATTAAAATTAACTCATGTCAAACAGCTGATTTCGAAGTAGATTATTATAATTCTGATGGATCTAAAAGTTTTTGCGGAAATGGTGCAAGATGTTCTGTCGCCTTTGCAGAAACGTTGGGGATTGATGTTTCAAATACAACTTTTCTTGGAATTGACGGATTGCATCAGGCAACAAAAACAAGAGATGTAATCTCACTGGAAATGAAAGATGTTTCAGAGATCAACCAAGATGGACATGATTTTATCATTCACACCGGATCACCTCATTACGTACATTTTGTAGATGATATAACCCTGATTGATGCTGTTGGTTTTGGTCGCGAAATTCGTTATTCGGATGAATTTATTGAAGAAGGAATCAATGTCAATTTGGTAGAAGTTAGCAATCAAAAATCCTTGATAGTCAATACCTATGAAAGAGGAGTAGAAGATGAAACCCTTTCTTGCGGAACGGGAGTGACGGCCTGTGTACTAGCGCATGCCTACCAACAAGATTTGATCGGAAGACATACTGTCGAAGTCAAAGTGAAAGGTGGGCAATTAAAAGTGGCTTTCGATCAGATTCAAAAAGGAAATTTTACAGCGATACAATTAATAGGACCAGGTGAGTTTGTATATAGAGGAGAAATTAATGTATAGTTTTGAATTTGAAGAAATTCAGCAATTAGTAGATCGGCAGGTATTGCAACAAGGCTGTTACTTGTGTATTTGGCATGCACATAAGATCCCTCCGCATATTGGTATTTTGATCAACGGGAACTATTTCAGCCTAAAAGTAAAAGGAAAGGATAGTGCATTACCAGTATTCGAAATTTTGAAAGTAATGGACCGAAAAGAAATTGCAACATTATTTGTTGAAATTCAAGAAAATCCTGGGATGGAAAAGATAACTGAAACATTTTCTCTTTATGATAAAGCAGTGCCCTTCAAGAATACTTGTTTGACACCAATTACGGAAGTTTTTGGAGTTCAGTACGAAGTTGGGATGCTTGCTGAGTTACTTAATTATTTTAGTAGTAAAAATCAAATAGGAGTTATTTTTGGATTACATTTGATTTCGGGTTTCAAAGGGATTCCTCAGTATGGAAAAGAAGAAATCGAAGCACGAATCAAGCATTTGGATAAAGTAAAATAGCGTGATGTTAAAGGGAGAACATGTTTTTCTGAGACTGGTAGAACCAGATGATGCAACAAAGATTTTGTTGTGGGAGAACAATCCTGCCCATTGGAAAGTTTCGGATACGGAAGTTCCCTTTTCAATGCAAGACATTTTATACTTGATCGAACATGCGCACAACATTCGGTCAACAGGGCAATTACGTTTCGTAATCTGTTTGAAAGATACTAGAGAAGCTATTGGAGTGATCGATTTATTCGAAGCAAATTTCAAACACGGTAGAGCTGGTGTGGGTATTTTGATTGGCGATCATGATCAACGCTCAAACGGCTATGCAACTGAAAGTCTGGATTTATTAAAGGAATATGCGAAATTGATCTTAGGATTTCACAGTTTATTTTGTTCCATCCATGCTGATAATACCGGAAGTATTAAATTGTTTGAGAAATGTGGTTTTGAAAAAATAGGTGTCCGTAAAGAATGGTACATAGATAAAGGAGAAAGAATAGACGAAATATTATTTCAGGTAATGCTGATGTAGGGAAAAGTCGCGACTTGTCCGTGCTATAATGGCAATTTGCCTGTGTATTGTTGGTTATGTATTAAAATTAAAATATGAGTAAAGCAAAAAAAGTAATTATTGGGATCGGAATTTTAGGAGTAATTCTGATTATTGTTTTTTATGGTAAAATCAGTTTGTTTTTAGATGGTCGTAAATCGACTTTGAATGAAACAAATCAAGAATTTTTCTTTGATGCGAAATCTGGAACAAAAGGTTTGGCGGATCAATTGGAAAAGGAAAAGTTGATTGATAATAAAGAATCTTTACTTGCAGTAGCAGAATACAAGAAATTGAGTGAGAAAACGTTGGCCTCAGGTAAATACATTATCCATCCCGGAACGAGTTATCGGAATCTTTTGAATGGGTTCACCTTAAACAGCAATGGAAATGGTAACGCTGAAGTTGAAGTGGCAGTTACTTTTAACAATTGCAAAAACATATATGAATTATCGGGAAAAGTAGCAGGTTGTTTGATGCTCGATAGTGCAAAATTGGTTTCCTACATTGAAAACTGTGCAACGCTCGAGAAATATGGGTTTACACTTCAACAAATTCCTGCTTTATTTTTACCGAATACGTACAACATGTATTACGATACAGATGAAGAACAGTTTGTTGATCGTATGGCGAAGGAATTTAAGAATTTCTGGACACCGGAACGAATGGCAAAAATCAAAGAAATTGGTTTACAATCTCCATCTCAAGTTGTAACTCTGGCTAGTATTGTTTATTCGGAACAATCCAAAAATCCGGATGAATGGCCGATTATCGCTGGACTATATCTAAACAGGGTTAATCAGGGAATTAAGTTGCAATCCGATCCTACATTTAAGTTTTGCTGGGGAGATCAACTGGATGGCGTTCAGCGTTTATTGGCTGTTCACCGTGAAATTGATTGTCCTTACAACACATATCGTATCAACGGATTACCTCCCGGACCTATCTACATTCCGTCCACCAAAGTTGTCGATGCAGTTTTAAATCGAGCTAAAGTCGATTATATCTTCATGTGTGCAAAACCGGATTATTCGGGAAGACATAACTTTGCTGTCAGCGGAGCAGATCACACCAAGAACGCTACTATATTTCAAAATTGGTTAGCCAAAGAATTAAAAAATCAATAGCATGGAATTGAAACGGCGTACTTTTTTCAAATGGGGATTGACTGGAGCAGCTTTGAGTTTGATCAAACCTTCTCAAGCAGCACAAATGGTAACATCAACATTTGAAACAAAAATAAATGGACCCATCGTAATTTCTACATGGGTGCATGGTTTGGAAGCGAATAAAGCAGCATGGGAAATACTGTCGAAAGGCGGGAAAGCATTGGATGCAGTCGAAAAAGCAGCTCGAGTAACCGAAGCCGATATCACAAACAGAAGTGTTGGTATAGGTGGACGACCGGACAGAGATGGGCATTTAACCTTAGATGCTTGTATAATGGACGAGCAGTCGCGTTGTGGATCAGTTGCTTTTTTGGAGGGAATTGATCATCCGGTTTCAGTTGCACGAAGAGTGATGGAAAAGACGCAGCACGTGATGTTAGTTGGTGAAGGTGCGTATCAATTTGCAATCGAACAAGGATTTAAAAAAGTAAAGACTCCACTTCCGGAAGTAAAAGAAGACTGGAAAAAATGGAAAAAAGAAAACAAAGATTTATTTAAAAAACCGGAGATCAACCACGAAAATCACGATACGATTGGAATTATCGCTATGGATGCCAATGGAGATTTAAGTGGTTCATGTACAACCAGCGGCTGGGCGTATAAGTTACACGGACGAGTAGGGGATTCACCTATTATAGGAGCTGGACTTTTCGTAGATAATGAGGTTGGTGCTGCTTGTGTCACAGGATTGGGAGAAGCTATTATCAAGGTTGCAGGAAGTCACACCGTTGTGGAATTGATGCGTCACGGCATGACACCGCAAGAGGCATGTAAAGCTGCTGTCGAACGAATTATTTCCAAAAACAAAGATATGACTGGCCTTCAATGCGGATTTATCGCCCTGGACAAAAAAGGAAATGTTGGAGCCTATTCTGTTTTCAACGGGTTTAACTACGCGAAAAGAACCAATACTGAAGAAGGAATGGTAGATGCCCTTTTTGATAGAAAGTGGTAATATCTCAATAATATTATGGATACCAAATCAGATCAACAGATCATTTCTTTTTTGAAAATTAAACATAATTATGCATTAAATCAGGATGCATTAATTAGCCTTGATTACTTTCAGCAAGAGGATGTAATTTGTTCTTTTTCAAATAGTATTGAAGTAGCTGTTCCAACTCGTTTTACGGTTCAAATAGATAACGACAAACATGTTTCGTTAATACCTCAAGTACTCGAGAAAATAAACCATAGTTGCGATCCTAATGTTTTTTTTGATGTCAAGACAAAAGAACTTATTGCACTAAAAGAAATTCATACTGGAGATGAACTCACTTTTTTTTATCCTTCAACAGAGTGGGACATGATCCAACCGTTTCTTTGCTTCTGTAGCAATTCGAATTGCATCGGTACAATTGATGGAGCTAACTATTTATCTATTGATATCCTAGAGAAGTATCGATTGTCAAACCATATTTTTTACTTGAAAAAATCATGTCCATGCAGTTCAGGAAATCTATTTAATAATTGTTGTGAACCTTTTATTAATGGGAGGTTAAAGCCACAGACCGCAGAACAGCTGATGCGTTCGAGGTATTCGGTCTATACGATTCAAGCGATTGATTATTTATTAAAAACTACACATGCTTCTCAAAGAGGTTTGTATTCTCCCAAAGAAATGAAAAAATGGGCAACTGAAAGCACTTGGCAAAAATTGGAAATAATAAATGTTACTGAGACTACTGTCGAATTTAAAGCACATTTTCTCAATAATGATAAAGTATATCAAGTTCACCATGAACATTCAAGATTTATTTTGGAAGAAGGCAAATGGTATTACATCAATGGTGAATATCCAGACTGAATGTGATTTTGAAATTTAATTGAAAACAGACTTAACTAACTTCTTTTAAAGCCGATTCACAAAGATTTCTAACAGTATTCAGATCATCAATCCAATTTTCTTTTGATTTATTTTTGTCGATCTTCAATTCTATTTTTTGAATTAACTCCGTAGCAGTATTGATTCCTATCAGTCCCAGTGAAGATTTCATTTTATGAATTATTTTACGAAGTTCCTGATCGCTTCCATTGTTGAGATATTTTTCGATAAGATTCAATTGAATAGGTGTGTTTGTTTTGAACATGGTTAACATCTCTTCAATAAATGATTCATCACCGTCAGAAATTTCCTTTAGATAACTGATATCAATCAATTTATTTTCGAGTAATTCAGATTTGATAATTAAAGGTTTTTCAATACTTACAATGTTTAATAATGCATCTCCATCTTTATACAGCCACTTGTTTAATTTCAGTAAAAGCTGATCTCGTTTGAAAGGTTTCGAAAGATAATCAGACATCCCAAGGTTTAAACATCGTTTTTCTTCCCTGGAAGTAGCATGAGCTGTCAAAGCGATTATTGGGATATCTTTATAATCAGATCTGTTTTCACGGATCATTTTTGTGGTTTCATATCCGTCCATTTAAGGCATTTGAATGTCCATCAGAATAATATCATATCTTTTTTTCTTTAAATAATCAAGAACAATCCATCCATTTTCTGCAATATCAATCGATACATCCCAATTCTTAAAAACCTTTCGTATTAAAAGTTGGTTAAGCGTATTATCTTCAGCAATCAATATGTTTTTTTTCTTGAGAAAATCTGGAGAAATAACAATTTGTTCCGTTTTTTCATTGATCAAATCTACCTGTGACTTAGTATAAGTTAAATTAAAAATGAATTCCGTACCTTTTCCTATATCACTTTTCAAATCCAGTTCTCCTCCCTGGAGTTTGATTAAATGTTTGGTAATGGTTAATCCCAAACCTGTACCTCCGTATTTTCGAGTTGTATCGTTAGTTGCCTGAGTAAAACTTTCGAATATTGTTTGCATTTTGTTTGGATCAATTCCAATTCCTGTGTCCAATACTGAAAATTCGACATTTACTTTTTGATCATCTCTTTTTAAGAGCCTGACAGATGTTTCAATGAATCCCTTTTCTGTAAATTTAAGGGCATTATCAATTAGATTAATGAGAATTTGAGACAAGCGAGTCGGATCTCCAATTAATGTATCGGGTAGTTTTGAATCAATTTCACACAGTAATTTTATTTTTTTATTTTTCGCTTTTGGAAGAAATAAATCGAGAACACTGGCTATGGTTTGTGTCAATGAAAAATCAATTTGTTCAAAAACCATTTTGTTTGCTTCAATTTTTGAAAAATCAAGAATATCGTTAATAATTACCAATAGATTTTCACCGGCTGTTTTGATAGATTCAAGAAATTCTTTTTGCTCATTGTTTAATTCTGTTTCGGCGAGCATATCGGCGAATCCAATAATACCATTGAGTGGTGTACGGATTTCATGACTCATGTTAGCTAAAAATTGTTCTTTTATTTTTACAGATTTTTCGGCAATGTCTTTGGCTTTAGTTAATTCTGTTTCATAGAGCTTTTGCTCGGTGATATCCTGAATCGTACCAATTATTTTTCCTTCTTCTTCTTCGTATTTGAGTATTTCTTTTATGGTTTTTTCTTCATTTGTAGCTGTAACAATTTTATGCGAAAATTGTGTATCATTCTTTGTCTCCAAAATATGAGCCAGATGTTTTTCAAAATGTAAAAGGTCCTCTTTGGGAATGATCTTTTTATAGCTTTTCAAATCTGTAATCTGATTAATATCAGAACTAATTATAGAATAAAAATCATTTGAAAAAAACATATTCTGATTGGAAATATTCATTTCCCAGTAAGCGATTTTAGATAATTTTTGAGCAACTCCCAACTTATAGAGATTATTTTTGAGTTCTTTTTCAGCATCTTTGATAATTTGATTTGACTTATGAATCTGAAGCGCATTTCTAATACTTTGAGACAGCCCGTCAGTT
>CAIUKX010000354.1 GCA_903899795.1 uncultured Flavobacteriales bacterium | reverse complement strand
TGAATCTCATCAATAAACAAGATGATTTCTCCATCTGCATTGATTACTTCTTTGATCACAGCCTTCAAACGCTCTTCGAATTCTCCTTTGTATTTAGCACCAGCAATCAAATCACCCATATCCAATGAATATACGACTTTTGACTTCAAGTTTTCTGGAACATCACCGTTTACAATTCGATGCGCCAATCCTTCTGCAATAGCTGTTTTCCCAACACCTGGCTCACCAATCAATATCGGATTGTTTTTTGTTCTTCTGGTTAAAATTTGCAACACACGACGAATTTCATCATCTCTACCGATGACAGGATCTAATTTTCCTGCTTTTGCCAGTTCATTCAAATTTTTAGCATATTTCTCAAGGGATTTGTACGTCCCTTCCTGACTGTTAGAAGTCACTTTTTCCCCGTTTCTTAAATCCATAATTACTTTCTTTAAATTATCTTTTGTGATCTTGTTGTCTTTTAAAAGAGCACCAACTGTATCGGTTGAATCTAGCATGGCAAATAACACCATTTCAATCGAAGCATATTCGTCACCAAATTTCTTCGCCTCATCCAACGCGTTATTCAAGATGTTTTGAGATTTATTGGAAAGATAAACTTGTCCACCGCTAACTTTTGCATACGAGTCGACAATACGATCCAAAGCACTCTCCAACATAGGCTGATTTACATTCAGCTTGGTCAATAAATAAGGTACAACATCTTTATCCTCGATAAAAATAGCCTTGAGAAGATGTCCGGGCTCAATTGCTTGCTGCCCTCTTTCTTCAGTCATTTTTTGAGCTCTCTGAAATACCTCCTGAGATTTGATTGTAAATTTATTAAAGTCCATTTTTTATTATTTTCCAAATTATTAATTCCTTTTTGTCAAAATGCAAACCATTCAACTTTCGGATCGAAAATAATGCTATTTTGTCAGTAAAAATGCCTAAATGACAACTATCCTTTAACCAACTGATCTTCGTCAGAATGGAAATATTCACAATTCAATCTCTGAACATATTATCCCCTTGTTTTTTTTTGTAACAAATAGGAGTCAAGTCCGTAATAAGAGAGGAATCAAAATCAGATCCAGATGAAATCAATTCTTTTTTGCCTCGGTTTAGGACTCACCATTTCAACAACAACATACGCTGATACTCAATTAGCAAAGGAAGAATATGTGAATACATTTCGCCATGTTGCCATTCAGCAAATGATTGATAACAAGATCCCGGCTAGTATCACTATTGCTCAGGGGATTCTTGAAAGTGCCAGCGGTAATTCACCATTAGCAAAAAAAGGGAATAATCATTTTGGAATAAAATGTCATGATTGGACAGGTGAAAAGATGTACATGGATGATGATGCAGCCGGAGAATGTTTTCGCGTATACAGCAACGCGGATGAATCTTATATGGATCATAGCAAGTTTTTAATCGGTAGAAATCGTTATTCAAAACTTTTCACATTTGACATTATGGATTACAAAGCATGGGCCAGTGGTTTAAAAGAAGCTGGTTATGCCACGAATCCTAAATATCCGGATATGCTGATTGAATTGATCGAGAATTTAAAATTAACCGATTTGGATCTGATGGGAAGTCCTTCTATCAATAAAGAATCACCATTAATCGCTGCTGAAAAAACTTCAACTTCAGAAGCAACAACTACAACGGCCAGAACCATATTATACATATCAGTGTTAAATATATTATTTTGATTTTGAACACCAACAACATCATTTCTCATATTATACATATCTGTGGTTAATCTATTATTTTGATTTCTAACACTTAATGATA
>CAIUKX010000353.1 GCA_903899795.1 uncultured Flavobacteriales bacterium | reverse complement strand
CTATTTACTATATCTCAAAGAACTATACCGCAAATAATCCACAATAGGGATAGGTGCGCAAAAAAATAACAAATAAATCAATCAGAACAACAATACTCACCAAAAATACTGAATATCAACCAAATAAATAAGAATAGAATTAATTAAATATAAGTCAAATAACGCAGAAAAATTCACATATTCATTCATCTTAATCCATTACATTCGAAGTTTAGATCACTCGTAACTTGGTTTCTTGGCTTTTTTATCTGCTTTTTTTTCTTTGGTAGTTTTAAGAGGAGTTTTCTTATCAACCTTCTTGGTATCTTTTCCTTTGCTCATGGTAATTCATTTAAATTGTTTCTTATTCTTTTTAATAAAACACACTATGCAGTACCGGATTTGTGAGATCTATTGATCAGCAGAACAAAGTCATTTTGATAAAGGTAGTTTAAATAACGAGACTATTTGATTTTGAATTGTTAATGTTGAATTTATTATTACTTCGAATAGAATATAAAAAAATCACCTCAATAAGTTCACATGTCCTACAACACATTCTCGTCGTGAATTAACGGTATTTACAAAGTTAATTTTCCAGGTGTAAGTCCCATCCTGAACAATAAACCGCTTATCGGAATAGGTACCATCCCACCCTACTGTAGCATCCTTGGATTCAAAAACAATCTCACCCCAACGATCAAAAATCAATAAATCATATTCGTAGGGATCAAAGCCAGCCGTAAAAACTGGTTTGAATACTTCATTATCCATATCACCATTAGGTGTAAAAGTATTGGGAACATAGTAAATCAACTCCCCGATGATGATCACTGTTTCATAGGTCGTATCGGAGCAATAAGTATTGGAAGCAATCAATTCCACTTGATAGGTTCCTGGATCACTGTTGGTATAGTCATGAATCGGACTAATGGTTGACCCCTGAGTTCCATCACCAAAATCCCAGGAATAGGAAGTTGCTCCTGTTGAATGATTAATCATCGTCGAAGTAGGATTCAAACTAGTCAGTGTAGATGGTGAAGGAAAAAACGATGCGATCGGTTTGGGATGAACAATAACTGTAACACCTTCAACTATAGCACATCCCTGAAATGTACATTCCATAAAATAATGTCCGGTTCCTACTGAATTCGGATTCGAGAGTGGAATTGTTGCTGCAGAATCCAGCCAATAAGTGATTTGTGATCCGGGAATGACTCCTGAAGTCACTGTTGAATCTGTTAAATCTACTTTATAAGGATCGCACACATATTGCGGATTATTAATCATAAATGTGGGAACTGAATTTATGATTAATGTCAATGTGCCAGGTAGAGCACACTGCCCTGAATTCGGGGTAAAAATATAGCTTGTCATTCCAGCTAATGTAGTGGTTGGAACTGCATTCCATGTTCCGGTAATCGGTGGAATATTTGTTGATGAAGCAGGTAAAACAGGAGGTACATCTCCCTGACAAACTGAACTCAAGGGTGTAAAACTCGGCACAACAGGATTGTTCACCAGAACAGACAATGGAACCAAACTACTTTCACAACCCGTAATTGTATTGGTTTGTGAAACATAATACACAACTGTTCCTGAGACGAGTGTAGAAGGTGTAAAAGGAGTAGAAGTTGCAATTCCTCCATTCGGAATGGTATACCAATTCAATTGAAAACCTGCAGAAGAAACGGCACTCAATTGCACTGCAACATCGTTCAGACAGTATACCTGATTGGAAGGTATTGGTGGAGAAGGCAATGGATTCACAACCACATTGATTGATGTAACACTCTGACAACCGTTTCCATCGGTTAAGCTCAATATATAAACCCCTGCATTAACAACTGTTACAGAATTTACAACCGGATTAACGGAAGTTGATCCAAAAGAATCAGGACCTGACCATGCATAACTCACACCTGAAGCCAATGTATTGGAAAACAAATTCAAACTTGTTCCTTCACATATCGGACTGTTTGAATTCAAGGTAACTTGTGGTATAGCATTTACTGTTAGTGTAACTGTAACAATCGATTGACAGCCATTGGATGTAACAATTGCTGTATACACACCTGAATCAGCCAAAACAACCTGTGACAATTGTGGCAACTCAGTATTTGAAGTGAAACCGTTTGGATTCGACCATGCATAACTTCCTCCACCAATAATACCAGAATTCAAAGTAATTGAGCCACCCTCACAAACTGAACTTTGCGATGCATTTATCGATAATGGATTTACGATCACTGTAACTGAATCAACTTGAGGATTGGAACAAGAGGAAACACTTGCATCTTGAACACTTATCAAATGATAAACGAAAGCTCCAGCACTAGAAGTCGGAACTGATAACGAAGCGATTGATCCGGTTGAAACAATCGTTTGATTGACACCGCCGTTTATATTATATGTGAAGGTGTATGGAGCCGTACCATTTGATCCGGTAAATGTAACCGCTGGTGATGATCCATTTTGACAAACGACAGTTGCACCTGAAATACTTGCCAATGGCAACGAATTCACAACAACAGTTACTGATCCGGTTTGAGGATTTGTACACAGAGATCCGCTGGCATCGTAAACACTGATCAAATTATACACAAAAATCCCTGCCACAGCGGTTGACACAGGAATAGATATAGTTACTCCTGTTGATGTTAAGATCTGATTTGATCCACCATTAACTGTATACGTAAACGTATATGGAAATACCCCATTCGATCCACTGAATACAACGGAAGGTGGTATTGAATTTTGGCAGACGATTGTACTTCCGCTAATTGTGGCTTGTGGAAGAGGTAATACCGTAACAGTTGTAGTTGCCGTACCCGGACAACCGGCTGTCGTACCCGTAACTGTATATACAGTCGTACTTACAGGGGAAACGGTAAAAGGATTTGCGGTTGAAACTCCAACTAAAGCATCTGCATCCCAGGAATAAGTCAAACCACCCCCAGCAGTTAGTGTCACAGATTGACCTTGACAAATCGTAACTGGTGGCGTAACTGTAAATCCGGTCGTCGCAATTGGAATCATGTAATCTTCAACTTCTCCTCCATAAATAGTAATATCGGGAGTAAAGGCAGTTAAATTCGCATCAGTTGACAAACGGAATCTTGCGTAGGTCGAACAAGCATTAGCAAGTGTATATCCAGTAAACGTAAGTGTAATAGATTGAGATGAAGCGGAAGAAGGAACCACTTGAGTTGCCCCTTCCCCTGCATCGTTGAAATCACCATCCACATTAAAATCGATAAACCCTGCCAGAGTCGAGTTGATACCTGTATTATTCAGCAATGGCACAGTAATAGAATAAGTTGTACCTGAAATAGCTGGTAAAGCAGCTGTAAACGCATCTTCATCATCTATATTGGATCCATCGTCACCGGTAGCAGTTGCATTGGATTGAGAAGCAAAATCAAAATCA
Organism: uncultured Flavobacteriales bacterium; assembly: GCA_903899795.1. Lineage (GTDB taxonomy): Bacteria > Bacteroidota > Bacteroidia > Flavobacteriales_D > Crocinitomicaceae > CAIUKX01. The sequence goes on along the minus strand of CAIUKX010000353.1, from coordinate 954 downwards.
GCCTCAACAGACCCCAATAACAATCTGTTTTTATCTGTATTCTCCAATGCACCCTCAGTAATTAAAGTCAAAGGTCCAGGTCTGAAAAGTTTGTAGTCATTCAAATTTCCATTCGAGGCATTATCGCCACCGATGAAATTTGGAACACAGGCATGTGCTGCCAACCCATACGACGTGGGTGCATCTCCAAAATCCTGCGGAAAAAAGAAACCAAAAGCACAGGCTGTAATTCCTCCTCCAGTAATTTTATTATTTAAAATAATGGGAAGATTAGGATTTGTGTAATTACTTGTATAAACCAATCCTGCGCAACCGTTAGTCGCCAAATCCACCGATTTGTTCGAATTGTAAAAACTGAGATTTGCATTCCACCAATCATTTCCGGAAGTCCATTTTTCGATTAATTTCCAATCCGATGAATTGGTGGTGCATGAAATATACTCACAATCAGGTGCAGGATAGTTGGAGCCTCCATCTATTTCCGAGGAAGAAAGTACCAATCCAACCGGTACATTCACTCCACCAAGAACAGCTGTTGCAGTTACCTGATAATTATCTGTACAATTATTTGGAAAACCATTTCCTGAAACTGCTAAAGAATTAAATAAAGTATTAGTCGCCCCTATTCCACCGATGTTGTACATATTTTCAAAACCCTCATTGGGACTACAACACGAACCTGATTTGTATTTAAAAAGATCTCCTGTACCTCCCGGTCCCAGATTTACCAGATTTTGGAAAGTAACCGTTACAGTTACTCCATTTACAACCAATGATTTTACCAAAGTCCCTCCCATTGGCAAGCTATTGGTTGGATCACTGCTGAAATCAATCCAATAAATTTCATTTTTATAATTCCCTGCGCCACCGGTAGCTAAAATTGCCTGGGCACACAACTGTCCTGATCCAGTCAACACAAATAACGACACAAGCAACTTACAGATTATCTGATGG
>CAIUKX010000352.1 GCA_903899795.1 uncultured Flavobacteriales bacterium | reverse complement strand
TTACCTTACAGGCAGGTATTCCTTTGCAAACAGATATGAGTTATTTTGTTTCCTATTGCCAAGGATTAACTGTTACATTTGATAACACTTCATTTGGAGCGACTAACTATCTTTGGGACTTTGGAGTGCCAGGAATCACTTCAGATGTGAGTACTCAATTCGAACCAACCTACACATATCCGGCTCCAGGTACATATCAAGTCACATTGATTGCCAATCCCGGCTGGCCGTGTACAGATACAAGTACCCAAACAATTATTGTAAATCAGCAATTGGATGTTTCCTATACAACACAAGATTCGATCTGTATAACGGGGAATAGTTTCAATTTCAATGGAACTGAAATCGGACCTACAGGAGTTGCTTTCAATTGGAATTTTGGTCCTCACGCCTCCATTCCATCCTCAACCAATCTCGATGTAAACAATGTGGTATTTGATACATCAGGATTTATCACTATTACATTGAGTGGAAGTATAGGAACTTGTGTAGCAACTTTCACTGATTCAATCTACATATTTCCCCAACCTGTTGCTAATTTCTCTCCTCCACCTAATTATTTATGTGAAGGATTGACCGTAACCCTTCATAATGCTTCAACAGGAGCAATAAATTATGCATGGGATTTCGGTGTTCCCAATACAAATTCGGATATTAGTACACAATTTCAGCCCACCTACTCCTATGCGAATCCTGGAACGTATGTTGTTCAACTGATTGCCAGTTCAACAGGGACATGTATCGATACCGCCTATCAAACTTTAATCATGAATGAAATTTTGAATGTTTCATTTACATCCAATGATTCACTTTGTATCACTGGCAATAGCTTCAATTTCGATGGTACCATGGTCGGTTCTCCAACCACAACTTATGTTTGGGATTTTGGTCCAAATGCCAACTATCCTTCCAATACGACGCTTGATGTGAATAATGTCGTATTCTCGCAAGCTGGACTAATTCCAATTACATTGACTGGACATTATGGAAACTGCATAGATACTTACACCTCATCCATTTTCATCTATAGAGAACCAACGATCGATTTCAAGGTTGCACCTGGATTGCAATGCGTTCCATATGTTGCTAATTTTATCGATTTATCAACCTCCGATTCACCCTTAAATTATCGCTGGAGTTTTGGAGATGATGGCTTATCTAATCAGCAAAATCCAGTGCATGTGTACACTGCAGTAGGTTCATACGATGTAACTCTTTCCATCAATGCTTCTGTTGGTTGTGTAGACACCTTGACAATGACAAAAATGAATTACATCAATGTACATCCTCGCCCAACAGCTGATTTCTCATTGAATCCATCCAAGACAGACATTTGTCATTCATCGATTGATTTTACAGATCATTCACAAGATGCCAGCCATGTGACATATTACTTCAACGACAACGCTTTCTCCAACGAATTGAATCCGACCTACACCTACTTGGAAGACGGAACTTTCTATCCTATCCAAATTGTAAGCAATGAATTCGGATGCAGCGATACTGCCCAGCAAAAGGTATATATAGAACCTTTTATGGTATATGTCCCAAATGCCTTTACACCAGATGGAGATGAGTTCAACAATGAGTTTATCCCTGTAGTTGCACTTGATGTACTTGACTGGAATTTTGAAGTTTATAACCGTTGGGGACAATTAATTTTTAATTCAACAGATGTACATGTGGGATGGGATGGGAAATTCAATGGTGAAAAGGCTCAAGATGGCTTATATACCTATAAATTACACTACATTTCGTGTGAACCAAGCAACTCAAATCACCAAATTACAGGACATTTCAGTCTTCTCAAGTAAATAAATCAACAAAAAACAACAACAATAAATACTTGTGAATCAAAATCATACTTAACAAACACTGTTGAACAAAGTGGTTAGGCTATTCCAATTCATAAAAAAAAGTAATTTTTTCCTTTCCATTTTAAAATTTGTTTGTAAATTTGCACCCGTCAGAACTGTCCCATGGTGTAACTGGCAACACGTCGGTTTTTGGTACCGAAGAGTCTAGGTTCGAGCCCTAGTGGGACAACAACCGAAAGGTTCAAAATTTAAGAAAGACGGTAGCTTCAGGTTACCGTCTTTTTTTTGCCGTAGAGATTCCGTAGAAAAGAAATTTTTGAAAAGTCTAGAAATAGTAATAAAATATTTGAGTCGTCGCAAGTTTACCACAACGTAAATAGATTACTTTTCGCTGTGAGATATTTGTAGAAAAAAGTTATGACAATAATTGAATTTTTACATTATTTCCCTAACGAAGAGGCTTGTAAAAGACATTTTAAAGCCCA
>CAIUKX010000351.1 GCA_903899795.1 uncultured Flavobacteriales bacterium | reverse complement strand
ATAAAATAATAATCTAGCATCGGTTATTGCTTTGGAATAGATACATTTGTGATACAAAAAAAAACAAAATGCAATTGCTTAAGAGGGTTATAAAACAATTTGTTTTTGGATCATTTCAAGATAAAAAGTTATATCTTAACGCATTGAGATGGTCTATTGTTATCCGCTTTTCAATGCTTTTTTTACCTTTTAAATATTACAGGCATTTATTAGGGAGAATGCAAGTGACATCCAGTCCTGAGTTTTCTCAGAGTGATATAGAAAAAGCTAAAAAAATCAGAGCAATAGTACTTTCGGTTTGTAATAATACACCGTGGGAAAGTAAATGTTTGGTTCAAGCCATTTCATGTAAAAAAATGTTGAAGAAAAATGGTATTGAAACAACTTTGTATCTTGGGGTTTATAAAAATCCGGAGACAAAAAAACTAGAAGCTCATGCTTGGCTTAAGATGGGGGATATTGTTCTTACTGGAAGACACGGCATGGAAAAGTTCAAGATTGTGAATTTTTACGCTTAAAATATCTGGATCTAAATTCTTTCTGAAAGATCAATTACGTAGAATTATTTTTTGCTCAAGTAACAGTTGAATGAACGGTAATACGTCATTTTCACAGACTTCTTTTGTAACATCATATTCTTTCATTAAAGAACTAATAATGTCATGAATTTTTTTGGGTTCTATTACAAGATTCCAAATACTTTTTCCTGTTTCATTTAGAGCAATATATGCTCCTGTTTCAATATTCATCATAACCATCTCGCCATCAATTTCACTTGATAGAAAATCCTCGCTTCGACAGATTAGTATATTTGAATCCATATTGATCATAATTTTTTACAAAGTTATTTATTTTTCACAAAAATTCTATAAAGAAAAGTTTCTTCAGCGACTTTAATATTGTTCTTGTCAAATAATGGCCTTTTTCTTCGGAGTTGATTATTTTCAAAATCCAGTGAGGCGTAATTTTAAGAGATTTTAATGTCAGCAAAATTGAAATCACAATGATCAATGATGAGTAAGCCGCCGATATTAAGCTTCTTGTTCAGTTCAATCAATTCATTTTCAAAATCATTAAATACAAATCCTGTAGCTTTTTTTCTCGATTTTTTTGTTCTGTTTTCTGTACGTTGAAAAACAGCGAGACAAAAAATAGCATCGAAATTTGATTCAATATTGAATTCATTGGATAGACGATTGTAAAAAAATAGATCGGTATCGACGATATTTCTTTGACAATGTTCGATACATTTCTTATTGATATCTGTTCCATGTACAATGGAGTGGGGGAGGTAATTTTTGATTGATAAAACTTCTTCTCCTGTTGAGCATCCAAATGATAGTATTTTAGGTTGGGTAATGTGTTTTTTAATGAAATAATTTGATGATTCTTTGAAAAGAAGTGGGTATCGATCCATTTTAGTATAAGTCACAATCTGAAAACTTTCTTTCGGATGGAAGTACTTGTCCCATAGCGATGAGCGATAATTTCTACTGATGAAAAACTTGAGAATCAACCATACTCTTCTTGATAGAAAGTAGGTTAAGTTTCCTACCAATGAATTCGATTTTTTAAGTTTTTTATATTTTTCCTTGATATTCACAGATCTTAATTAAGATTATCTGTCAAAAATAATTAAACTTTATCTGATTTTTTTCGTATCTTACGGTATATACATTTTGATTTATGAAAGCGGGTTTTATTTTTTTGTTTT
>CAIUKX010000350.1 GCA_903899795.1 uncultured Flavobacteriales bacterium | reverse complement strand
TTCATGGAGACAAATATTCAAGATGAAGTAAATTACTTCTCATCTTGAATATTTAAGTAAAATTTTACCAGAGTAACTATGGCTAAAGGAATACATACAGAATTAACATTTGAATCAGCAATCGAAATCGCATTGTTGGAATCGGGTGGATATAAACAAGGCTCATCATCGGATTTTGATACACAATTAGGATTATTTCCTTCCTATATAATCGAATTCTTACAAGTGTCACAACCACAAGCGTGGGATAAGATAGTAAACGTTCACAAAGATGAAGTAGAGAAAAAAGTAATTCAGCGTTTGGTCAAAGAAATCGACCTACGTGGAGTTTTAGATGTTATTCGTAAAGGATTCACTGATTATGGTGTTAAGTTTCAGATAGCTTATTTTAAGCCAGAGACGACCTTAAATCCAGAAGCAGACCTACAATATAGAGCCAATCAATTGACGGTAACTAGACAGTTGTATTATGAGCGTGTAGGAAAGAATTCAATTGATATGGTACTTTCATTGAATGGATTACCAATCGCTACCATAGAGCTTAAAAATCAGTTCTCTGGTCAAAGTGTGGATAATGCAAAAAAGCAGTATGTGTATGACCGAGAGCCAAGTGAACCAATCTTTCAGTTTAAGAAAAGAACACTGGTACATTTTGCAGTTGATACAGATGAATGTTTCATGACCACAAAGTTGGAAGGCAAGAATACTCGATATCTTCCATTTAATTTAGGAAACAATAATGGTGCTGGTAACCCACCAAATAAAAACGGTTATAGAACATCATACCTTTGGGAACAAGTTTGGTCAAGAGATTCATTTATGGATATCATTGGTAAGTTTCTTCATTTAAGTGTTTCAGAGTATGAAATAAATGGAGTAAAAAAGAAGAAAGAGAATATCATCTTTCCAAGGTTTCACCAAATGCAAGTGGTTCGAAAAGTGACTGAAGATGCTAAAGCGAATGGTGCTGGTAAAAACTACTTGATACAACATTCTGCCGGCTCCGGTAAGTCTAATTCAATTGCATGGTTATCCTATCGACTATCAAGTTTACATGATGATGCTAATAATCGCATATTCGATTCAGTGATTGTGATTACTGATAGAAAGGTTTTGGATTCACAATTACAAAACACAATTTATCAATTTGAGCACAAAGATGGAGTGGTTCAAAAGATTGATAAAGATTCTCAACAATTAGCGGATTCATTAACCGCTGGTTCGAACATTATAATCACCACTCTTCAAAAGTTTCCATTCATCTTGGATAAAATAGGTGAAATACCTTCAAGAAAATATGCAGTAATCATCGATGAAGCTCATTCATCACAAGGTGGTGAAGCAACCAAGAAAATGAAAGAAGTACTTTCAGCTAAATCATTGGAAGATGCTGAAAAAGATGAAGCTTACACTGGTTTAGAAGAAGATGCTGAAGATGAAATCAGAAAGTCCATGTTAGCTCGAGGTAAACAAACTAATTTGAGTTTCTTTGGTTTTACAGCAACACCAAAACCTAAAACTGTAGAAGTGTTTGGGATAAAGGGTTCAAATGGTAAACCAGAACCATTTCATCTGTATTCAATGAAACAAGCTATTGAAGAGGGATTCATCTTAGATGTGTTAAAGAATTATACAACTTACAAGACCTACTTCAAATTATCCAAAGAAATCGAAGACGACCCGAAGGTGAACAAGAAAAAAGCATCCAGAGCTATTGGACGTTTTATGTCGCTTCACCCTCACAATCTTTCACAAAAGGCTGAAGTGATGATAGAACACTTCAGACAAGTGGTGTCAAAGAAAATTGGTGGTAAGGCAAAAGCAATGGTTGTAAGTAGTTCACGTTTACATGCTGTACGCTATAAAGAAGAGTTTGATAAATACATCCAAGAGAAAGGATATACTGATGTTAGAACCATCGTAGCATTCTCTGGTAAGGTTATATATGATGCTTATACAGAATTTGACCCGAGCGCGACTAAATCACATATAATTGAACCAATAGGAATTATTAATGAAAACGGAATTTGGAATTCCATTGCCTTTAGCTATGAATCGAAAGCATATAGACATTTTAGGATTGACAGAATTACAGAAATAAAACTCACCGGAAAATTATTTAAGGAAAATCATTTAAGCCTTGAAGAATATACTGAAAGTCAAAAAAAGCAGGAAAAAATATACAAACCTTTAATAAAAGTAAAAAAGGAAGTAGCCCATTTTATAGAAGAGCAAAAATTTAAATACGGTTTTGTAAGCGAACAACAAAATGGTAGCACTATCGAAATGAAATTTGAAACCACTTGTTTGCAAACTTTTTCAAGATGGTTCTTGACCATTGCTGACAATGCAACAATTGAAGAACCAAAGGAATTGAAAGTCCTCTTTAAACAAATAGTGACTAGTATTTCAAAAAATATTTAGCTTTATTTTTTCCTAATTGACATACAGTTGTCAGTAGTGCCGACACAACTTTGTATTGAAATCAAAAACAATACACATATGAAGTCATTATTCAACGAAGCTGAATACAAAGAAATTCGTAAACGAGTAGAAAATCTCCGAGCTGACAACTCAAGACAATGGGGCAAAATGACCATTGCTCAAATGATGGCACATTGTTCAATAGGTTTTGAAAAAGCCATCGGCAAATTACCATTTGAAGATAAAAGCAATTTCATTATGCGAACACTTGTAAAAAAAATCGTTCTTAACGCGGTAAAGAAAAGTGACTTGGGCAAAAACCAAAATACATTTCCTGACTATGCCATCACAGGGAACAAAGATTTTGACAGTGAAAAAAAACGACTCCTTGAAAACTTAGATGCTTTCTACAAATATGGTGAGCAAAATGAGATTGGCAGACACCCTTATTTTGGTAAATTCTCTAAAGACAATTGGGGAGCCTTGCAGTATGTACATACTAACCATCACTTGACACAATTTTCGGCTTGACGAAATGACTACGGAATTCAAATAGCAAGATTTTGAAATGGTAATGAGTTATTGCCAATACGACCAATTTGCTGAAAATTTCATAACAAAATGGAAGTCAAAGTTGTTCTAAGAGATAAACATTTAACTATTACTGATAATTATTTCGGAACAAAAGATATTCCAACAGTAATATGCCTTTCCAATACAACCTTAGAAAAAAATGGGCTACCTCACTGCTTTTTGGTAACTATTAAGATGTTTTGTTGAAAATAGTAGTAATTTTGCTGAATACTTAAACTGATAAATGTATGAACCACCTTAAATCACCAAAGAATCACCTTATCATCAACGTTCAACTTCTTTTATTTTTTACTTTATTCTTTTTTAGCAGTTGTAATAAAAAACCTGAAGCAGATTTTAAAATGGATACCTCCACCTATAGTGCCGGTGACCAGTTGAAAATAACTAATTTGTCTATTAATGCAACTAGTCAGACTTGGGATATAAAAAATTCTTTGGGCAGTGTTGCATTAACGAATGAGGAGAAAAATCCAAATTTGATTATACCAATATTAAGTGCCGATGATACCTATAGGGTGGATTTAACTGTGTATAATAAGCGAAAAAGACATTCATCGACACTCACCAAAACCTTTGAAGTAAAAACAATTCGAGGATCAATATCAGTGAAATATTATGATTATTATAGTTGGGTAGATAAATTTGATGTTTATGTAGACGATCAATTTGTGGGTAGTGCTACAAGTGGTGAATATACTAGCGATCAACTACCAATAGGTTTACGATTAATCACTGTCAAGGCACCGAATTCTATGGTTCAGTCAAAAACAGTTAACATCACGGCAGGAAACCTATCCGATGTGTATTTTAATTAACTATTAAATCAACACACAAACTATCATCGCATAAGACAGTGTTTTGAAGACAGGTTCGGTTTATTCTGGGGTTTCAAATACTATTGAACAGAAAGTTTAGTATCTTTATAATACGTTTTTCAATGCTGATAGATGATCGTTTCAAACCGGGTCGATTTCACTTTCAATCTGTCATAGACTATTTTAAAACGACCGGATCTATTTAAAATACAACTTTATGTTTCGACATCAAGGTAAAACACGGACTTTAAAGCATAATTTAAGAATAGCTTCTTTGTTATCTTTCGTTGCCGGTATTGTAAATGTTGCCGGATTTTTAGCCATACAGCGCCTGACGACAAATGTGACTGGACACTTTGCTTACTTCATTGACGAAGTATTCAAGTTGGATTTTTGGAGAGGATTTATCTATTTTCTGTATATTTTCTTTTTCTTTTTAGGATCATTTGTTTCTAATTTCCTTGTTGAGTTGATTTCCAGAAAAAATGACAGCTACGTCTATATTATACCGACCATTATTGAGAGTGTTATCTTGTTTTCGGCGGCATTTTTCGGACCATTTTTCATCCATAAAAATCCGGATCTGTTGGCTTTTTGTCTACTGTTTGCCATGGGACTTCAAAACTCTTTGGTAACAACAATTTCCAACGCCACTGTACGAACCACTCATTTGACAGGGCTGTTTACCGACTTAGGAATTGAGTTGTCGCAACTTTTCTTTTACCGACACAAGGAGCAAAAAGATAAACTCGTATCTTCGATTAAGCTACGTTTGACGATTATCAGTTTTTTCTTTATTGGTGGGATTATTGGCGGTGTTTTCTATTCGAATATGGGATTGCATGTATTGACAATAGCAGGTGGTGCTTTACTCGCAGGAATACTATTTGACAACTTAAAACTAAAGCTGACTTTATTGAAAAGAAAGGTGAAAGGTTGAAATAAAATACTTCGTGAATTTGAAATAATTAAAAATGGAATTTAGTCCTAGCAATACTGTCGTTAAACTCTGTCTTCAAGGGATGGGGATGGAAGAAAAAAATGAACCTGAAGTAGCGAGCCAATTGTTTCTTCAAGCTTGGAAAGAAGCAACTGTGGATTTTGAAAAATTTATTGCTGCACATTATCTAGCCGGGCATCAAAAAAATGTTGTCGACACATTAAAATGGCTCGAAACGGCTTTGCAATTTGCATTAAACATAAATGACGATTCTGTCAAAAGTGCTTTTCCTGCTTTGTATTCAAAAATTGGCCAATGTTACGATGTTTTAGGCGACCCAGATAAGGCAAAAAAGAGCTATGAATTGGCTGCGTCTTTTCGAGATAATCCAGCTGATAAAGGTCCCTTTTACCATGGAACGAAAGCCGATTTGAAGGCAGGTGATTTACTGACAGCAGGAGGGAGTTCAAATTATAAAACCGAACTGACGATGAATCACATTTATTTTACGGCCTTAGTGAATGGTGCTGGACTGGCTGCAGCATTGGCAAAAGGTGAGGGACGTGAGCGTGTTTATATTGTTGAACCGACAGGAAGTTTTGAAAATGATCCGAATGTTACTGATAAAAAATTTCCGGGCAATCCGACTCGTTCCTATCGCAGTCAGGCATCATTGAAAATTGTTGGTGAAGTAATAGATTGGGTTCGATTGAGTCCTGAAGAACTCCAAAAATTTCGGGAAAGGCTGGAGAATAATAAAGGGGAAATTATTAATTAATTTTCGAATTCACTGATGGCAAAGAAGTACGCTCCAAAATTGATTACGGCTATAGGGCATTCTGTCCCAATCGGCAACATTGAAATGTACTACGAAGAATACGGAGTAGGTAAGCCGTTGATGCTCTTGCATGGGTTTGGTGGTTGTACACAGAACTGGCATCCCTTTATTGATAAGCTTTCAGAGCACCATCGACTGATTGTTGTGGATCTGCGTGGACATGGATATTCCACCAATCCCGAGAATACATTTACGCATCGGGAAGCTGCCAACGATGTATTTCTCTTGCTTGAAAAGTTGGGGATTGATCATTTTTCAGCGATGGGAATGAGTACAGGCGGGATGGTTCTGATGCACATGGCAACGAATCAACCCAAGCGCATCGATTCACTGGTTTTAATTAGTGCAACTTCGTATTTCCCGGATCAGGCAAAAGCCATTATGCGCAGGGCTTCGTTTGATACCATGCCCCAGGATGTGCGGGAAATGTATAGCGAATGCGCAAAACGCGGTGATGAACAGATTCGTCAACTCATAGCTCAGTTCAACGCTTTTCATGAAAACAATGATGACATGAATTTCACGGCGCAAAGTTTGTCAACCATTGCAGCTCGCACACTCATTGTTCACGGTGATCGAGATAACTTTTTTCCTGTTGAAATTGCAGTGAGTATTTATCGCGCTATACCGGATGCCGCGTTATGGATTATTCCTAATGGTGACCATGTACCCATTTATGATTCCGCAATTCCATTTGCCTCAACAACTCTGCGATTTCTTGATGAATCCAATGGTAATTAAAACAGTACAAATACTTAAACAGATAACAAAATGAGAAATTTAATTTTTTTTATGAACACTTCACTTGACAGCTTTGTGGCTGGACCTAAGGGAGAAATGGACTGGATACATGTAGACAATGAGATATTTGACTTTGTGGCTACAATGACCGATAAAGCTGACACGGCACTTTATGGACGGGTAACGTATGAAATGATGCAGAGTTATTGGCCAACTGCTGGTGAAAGACCCAACGCATCTAAACACGATAAAGAACATTCGGCATGGTACAACAAAGTTTCAAAAATCGTTTTATCAAAGATGATCAGCGAAAAAGGACTTGACAATACTGTTGTTATTAGCGACCAACTTGTAGATAACATCAACAAAATAAAAAAACAAGACGGAAAAAATATTATCATCTTTGGAAGTCCTGGTGCTTCGCAATCATTACTAAGTCAAGGTTTAATTGACGAGTTTTGGTTGTTTGTTAATCCAGTTATACTTGGACAGGGTATTCCGTTATTTAAAGATGTAAGTGAAAAGACAAAACTGAAACTTGTAGAATCAAAAACGTTTTCTTGCGGAGTAATTGCACTTCACTATGAAACAATCAAAAATTAGACATTATCACACCCATACTTTCGCACCTTCCGAACAATTCTGACAAATGTCAATACCGTTTCGGTTGGTGAGTATGGCTGATCTGAATGCCTTGTATTTTCCGCTTTTCCAGATTTGGGTGAAATCAGTATCTTGAATGGAACCCAGTACATGCTGAGCATCTTTGTCGAAACAGCAGGGAACGACTTTTCCATCCCAGGTTAGGACGCTGCTCGACCACATTCTCCAGCAATGGTTTCCCGTTTCATGTTTTAAGGTGTAGGTTCCGTCTTTTTTTCGTTTGTATCTCGAATATTCTTCGTTTTCCGGCATCAAAGCATTTCCGTTTTCATAGTCGTAAAATTGAGCCGTTTTTATTCTCACTTCATCGATGTCGAGTTCGTTGGCCAATTCAAATACTTGTTTTACTTCGTGTTCATTTTGCCGAACGGCTAAAAACTGGAAAATAAGATGAGGTGTTTTGGATTGGAGACGTTTTTTGGTATCGACCAGTAGTTTTGAGGCTTGGATCACTTTGTTCAACTCCCCGTGAACACGGTAATTTTCGTAGGTTTCTTGAGTCAGTCCGTCAATTGAAATGATCAATCGATCCAATCCCGAATGGATGATTTCTTCCGCTTTTTGTTCGTTAATGAAATGCGCATTGGTCGAAGTAGCGGTATAAATTTTATGCTTTTTTGCTTCAATGATCAGTTTCAAAAAATCGGGATGCAGAAAGGGTTCTCCCTGAAAATAATAATTGATGTAGAAAACTTGTTTACCGACGGATGAAAGCATTTTTTGGTGAAAAGTTAAGTCCAGTTTTCCGGTCGGTCGGGTAAATTTCTTCAATCCGCTCGGGCATTCGGGACAACCCAAGTTACAGGCTGTTGTGGGTTCAATCGACAAGGCATAGGGTTTTCCCCAAAGAACCGTTTTTTTGAAAGCACGCGAAAGTAAATACGAAGACTTCAGAGCGATTAAATTTGAAATCCGTCCGATTGAAATGTGCTTTATGATTTGAAACGAGTCTGTTTTTTTCGCCATTGATGCAAAGTTACGACTTTTTTGATTCAAGACTACAAGATTCAAGACCGCAAGGCTTAAAGATGTCATTCTCAAAAAAGTTTTGCTTTTGTGCCAATAAGACTCAATTTTTGCCTTTGATCCAATTGATCAGACTTTCATCCTTTTTGTCTTGAATCTTAAGTCTTTTCATCTTGAATCCTATTTTCTTTTTCCTACTTTTGGCGAATGAAACATCTGCTTGCTACACTTTTTGTTATTGGTTCACTTGTTGAAGGTTTTGGACAATCGACTTACTTTATCAAGGATCAAACGAATTCTGATCCGGTTCCTTTTTCCAAGGTAGTACCGAATTCAGGACAACCTTTTATTACTGACATTGATGGTGCTTTTCAGCTAAAAGATTCAGCAGTTATTTCTTTGCAAATTACTTCCTTTGGATTCAGGGATACATTGATTCTGCTTGCCGACATCAAAAATTTTCAGATCAAATTGACTCCATTAGCCAAAGAGATTGAAGAAGTTGTGATTCATCCGGGAGAAAATCCTGCCCACAGGATTATGAATCTGGTCATCGCCAACCGAAAGAAAAATAATCCGACAGATAATGATGCCTTTCGTTTGGAAACCTACAGCAAATTTGTTTTCGATATGAACCAGGATGCATTGGCTTCTATTCCTGATTCGACGAAAGACACTGTTTTGATGAAAATCAAACAATTTTTCGGAAGCCGGCATTTGTTGTTGATTGAAAGTGCCTCGAAACGGACATTTATACCTCCAACACGTGACAGAGAAGAAATCATTGCATACAAAGTTTCCGGGTTCAATGATCCGATGTTTTCAACGTTTGCCAATGAGATGCAGTCGTTCAGTTTTTATGAAAATCAATTTCAGCTGTTAGGGAAAACCTATATCAATCCCATCGCTTTTGGTGGAACGAATCGTTATTTGTTTTTATTGGAAGACACAACAGTGATCGGTAGTGACACCACTTTTACTATTTCTTTCCGGCCTAAAAAAGGAAGAAATTTTGATGGTTTGAAAGGAAGATTGTACATCAATACGAAAGGGTATGCGGTTGAAAAAGTGATTACAGAACCTTACGTTGAGGATAAAAGTTCGAGTGTGAAAATTGTACAGGAATATTCGTTTGTCAATGGTGAAAAATGGTTTCCATCGAAGTTGAGTACGGAAATTTCCTTTCAATCCGCTCAGATTTCCAATAAAGTCAAGGATTCTTATATTGAAGCCAAGGGAAATACGTATGTCAAAAATGTCGAGTTCAATCCGAAGGGAATGAAAAAATACACCTTTGACAATGCTAGTATAACCACTGCAGACGATGCGAATGATGTTACAGATAAAGGCTGGGATTCATTGCGGATCTATGGTATTTCTGAAAAAGAAAAACATACGTATCAATTCATGGACAGTGTTTCCAAAAAGTATAATTTGAATTATAAGTTAGCACTTATGAAAACGCTTCTTGAAGGTAAAATTCCGTTGGGGTATTTCAATGCTCCTCTGGACAGAATCTACGATTTCAGAACATACGAGGGGAATCGTTTGGGATTGGGATTGGAGACGTCTAAAAAAATGATGAAAAAGGTAATGATAGGTGGTTATTTCGCTTACGGAACCAAAGATCTGGCTTGGAAATACGGTGGTTATTCGGATATTCAGGTTTTCAAACCGAAAGGCGTTAAGTTACATTTCGGGTATCAGCATGATATCGCTGAACGAGGAGGAACCAGCTTTCAAAAGGAGGCTTTTAACCTCAATTCAACGGAAATGTACCGTCGTTTTTTCATCAATAAAATGGATTTCCAGGATTTAGCGGAAGTTGCCTTATCGGGTTATGCTACTTCCAATTTTAAAATATCCTTGATCGGAAATTACCAACGTTTGTATTTTACCCAAGGTTATGGATTCAATCCGACGGATCTTTCTGTTTTTCATCCGAATCCTAATTGCGACTTGGCGGAAACAAAAATGGAAATCAAGTGGAACATTCGCGAAAAGGTCATGCAGGTTGGAGAAACACGCATCGCAAGTCCATCCAATTATCCTAAAATTGCGTTGCAGGTGACAAAGGGCTGGAAAGGCTGGGCACAGTCTAATTATGACTATTGGCGACTCTACTTTGAAGTGGGACAAGATGTTTCTTTTCTTACAGTAGGAAAATTAAGCTGGAAAGCAACTGCCGGTAAAACCATAGGTGATGTACCTTTGTTTTTGCAGCAAGTTGCACTTGGAACGGGTGTCAATAAATCACTTTCTGTAAAAAACACCTTTGAAACCATGCGCCCTTCGGAATTTTATTCGAATCAGCAAGTGGCACTTTTTACCCGTTTCAGTTTCCAGACAATCAAGACATCCCTAAAATGGTTCAAACCTCAGGTAGGACTCCATCATGCCATCGGATATGGAAGCATGAGCAAAACGTATGAGCATGCGATGACCTTTAACACGATGCAAAAAGGATATTATGAAGGCGGACTTATCGTTGATAAAGTTTACGTTTCAGGAG
This sequence comes from uncultured Flavobacteriales bacterium, assembly GCA_903899795.1. Classification (GTDB taxonomy): domain Bacteria; phylum Bacteroidota; class Bacteroidia; order Flavobacteriales_D; family Crocinitomicaceae; genus CAIUKX01. The sequence goes on along the minus strand of CAIUKX010000350.1, from coordinate 630 downwards.
CTTATGGTCTTGGATTTGGTGCATTTTACAGATATGGTAGTTATGCATTTACCGACTGGCAGCAGAATTTATTTCTGAAACTGACTTTTTCGCTTAATTTATAATTAAGTATGAACTTTTGTGCTATTGTTTTTTAACCACAAAGAACACTAATGAAGGCACTAAGTTCACTAAGAAAAAGTTGATACATAGGATAGTTTATAGTGTTCGGACATAAAGGACGTGACATTTTACCTTATGAAGTAAAAATGTGACTATTCAAATATTTAATGACTAATCAATACAATCATAATTCGCCAGGAAAGTTTTTAAGAGTGATCTTTTAGTATTTTTTAAGGGTTTTAAGTGAGGCAGAATAGTTTATATTACTAAATTCGCACACTAAATACGTATTTATTTCATTTTATGAATTATAAAAAACTGAATCAAGCACTTGGCTGGCTAGCATTTCTAATTGCGACTGCCGTATATTTTATCACCATTGAGGACACTGTAAGTTTATGGGACTGTGGGGAGTATGTAACCACAGCGTATAAATTGGAAGTTGGTCACCCTCCCGGTGCACCTTTGTTTATGATCGTTGGACGTTTGTTCTCCTTTTTTGCTGATCCGGAAAATGTAGCGGTTTGT
>CAIUKX010000349.1 GCA_903899795.1 uncultured Flavobacteriales bacterium | reverse complement strand
TCCTCTGTATGCTGACCTTCTTCCCATTTGAATCCATTTTCATTCAACTCGTCTTTGAATTCCTGCTTAATACTTCCGAAATCCGAGACAAAAACATTCCACCCCTGCTGTTTCGCAAGTATCGCAGCTCCGACTCCGCTTTCGCCGGCTCCTAGGATTGAAATATGTTTTTGTTCTTTGTTCATTTTTTCTATCTATAGTTGGGACAAGGCATCCCTTGTCTTTACGTTTATCGTAATTTTAATGTGACGATTGTGATTACCGCCAGCAATACAGCCACGATCCAGAATCGAGAAACGATCTTCGCTTCATGGATTCCTTTTTTCTGGTAATGGTGATGCAAAGGTGCCATCAGGAAAATACGACGTCCTTCACCGAATCTTCTTTTCGTGAATTTGAAATAAGATACTTGTAGCACTACGGATAAGTTTTCTACCAAGAAAACACCACACAATACTGGAATCAATAATTCTTTTCGGATGATGATCGCGAAAACGGCGATGATTCCACCTAATGCCAAACTTCCTGTATCACCCATGAATACTTGTGCCGGATAAGAATTGTACCATAAAAATCCAACACATGCTCCGACAAATGCCGCAATGAAGATGACCATCTCCTCCGTGAGCGGGATATACATCACATTGAGGTAATCCGCGAAATGCACGTTCGAACTCACATAGGCGAGAACCGCCAAGGCAATCCCAATAATGGCAGAAGTACCGGTTGCTAATCCGTCTAATCCATCGGTGAGATTGGCACCGTTCGAAACAGAGATCACAATCAAAATCACCAAAGGAATGAACAACATCCATCCATATTTTGGTCCACCGATTAAGTCGGAATAATTGAACTCATTGTCTTTAATACCAGGAACTGTCGTCGTCGTCGCATCCGTTTTGATCCATTTCGTTTCTGAATTTGCAGTGATATCAGAATGCAAGTGTGTCACCAATTCTTCGTTCGGCTGTAATTGATAGGAAAGTGGTACTTGTTTGTGAACTTGTACATCTTTGTGGAAATACAAAATTCCACCGACTAGTAATCCTACACCAATCTGACCGATAATTTTGAAACGACCTTTTAGTCCTTCCTTGTTCTTTTTGAAAACCTTGATATAATCATCCAGAAATCCGATCAATCCCAACCAAACTGTTGAAATCAACATGGTGATGACGTAAATATTATGAAGTTTTGCAAAAAGTAAAGTCGGAATTAAAATCGCACTCAGAATAATAATTCCACCCATCGTTGGTGTTCCTTGTTTTTCATTTTGTCCTGCCAATCCCAATTCACGAACCGTTTCTCCGATTTGCTGACGCTTCAACAGATTGATCAATCGTTTTCCAAAGAAAATTGAAATAATCAGAGAAGTAATCAATGCCATGGCTGCTCTGAAGGAAATAAAGTTGAATAATCCCGCTCCGGGAACATTCATTGAATCAAGGTATTTGAATAAATAGTATAGCATTATTTCTCTAATTTTTTAAATAATTCGGTTATCGTTTCCATGTCATCGAAGTGGTGTTTTACTCCCTGAACATCTTGGTATTTCTCATGTCCTTTTCCTGCAACGAGGATAATGTCTCCTTTTTCCGCCATGGAAACTGCTGTTTTAATAGCCTGTGCTCTGTCTACAATGGAAAGTGTTTTTTTGAAATGTAGTCCATCCACTCCGACCATCATTTCATCGATGATGGTATTCGGATCTTCCGATCTCGGATTGTCAGAAGTAATAATGACTTTGTCGCTCAATTCGCAGGCAATCGCTGCCATTTTCGGACGTTTGGTTTTGTCTCTGTCTCCACCACAACCCACAACCGTATAAACTGTTTCGTTTCGGGTTCGAATGGAAGAAATCGTTTTCAAAACATTTTCCAAAGCATCAGGCGTATGCGCATAATCCACAATTCCGGTGATCCCACCCGGACTAGTAATATACTGGAATCGTCCATCCACAGATTCCAAACTGCTCAGGGCTGTTAAAATCTCCAGTTTATCTTCTCCCAACAACTCGCTCACAGCGTAAACAGCTACTAAATTGTAAGCATTGAAATCACCTATGAGTTTGGTCCATACTTCAGTTCCGCACATATTAAGTACCAAACCGGAAAATTGGTTTTCCAACACTTTCACTTTGTAATCTGCCGGTGATTTCAAAGCAAAAGTCTTTTTAGAAGCTTTTGTATTTTGGAGCATTACCATTCCGTTTTTATCATCTGAATTCACCAAAGCAAATGCTGTTTCCGGCAATTCGTCAAAGAAGATTTTTTTCACGCGGATGTATTCTTTGAAAGTCTCATGGTAATCCAAATGATCGTGTGTAATATTGGTAAACACACCTCCAGAAAATGATAGCCCTTCGATTCTATGCTGGTGAATGGCATGTGAACTCACTTCCATGAAACAATGCGAACAGCCTTCTTCCACCATTTCGTTCAGCAATGCATTCAGTGCAACCGGATCAGGCGTTGTATGTGTCGAAGGGATATCGAGCGATCCAATTTTATTGACAACTGTCGAAAGCAAACCACATTTATATCCCAATTTGGTAAACAAGTTGAACAATAAAGTGGTGGTTGTCGTTTTACCGTTCGTTCCGGTTACTCCTACCAATTTCAATTTTGCTGAAGGATGATCGTAGAAATTATTTGCCAACAATGCCAATGCTTTCGCAGTATTATCAGTAATTAATAAGGTAACATCATCTGGTACCTCAACAGCTCTTTCGGCAACGATTACTTTACATCCTTTTTCAATCACTGAAACTATAAAATCATGACCGTCCACAGCAGTTCCTTTAATAGCTATAAATACCGAATCCACTGTCACTTTACGAGAGTCGAAAACGATAGCACCGATTTTCACGTCAGTTGAACCACTCTTCGAAAGAATGGAAACGCCGGAAAGTATGTCCTTCACTGTCTTCATTATCAGTTTAGAATTAATTCAATTAAACCACCTCTAAAAACGGGAGTTCCCGGAGGAGATGATTGCTTAACAACAGTTCCGTATCCTCTGAGATCTACACTCATACCGATGGATTCTATCAAGTAGACCGCATCTTTGGCACTCATTCCAACCACATTCGGAACCATTGCTTTGCTGTAATTTCTTTTCGTAAAATCAATTTCTTTATTCGTTGCTTTAGTGCTTACCCATTCTCCTTGCACTTTATCTTTGTATGGAATCTTCAAGGCTTTCATTACTTTATGCAGATCATGTGCATTCCCATCTTTCGAAACCGGAATATCATACACCCTGTTTTTCTGTTCGTTCACCGCCTGATGATATCTTAAACTAGTCGCATACACTTTATTGGCAATGGCTGCAAACACAGTTCCTGAAACAGATGCTCCGTAGATATTCTCCCCAGAAGCAGCAATAGAAACAATGCAGGAATAAATTGGTTTTTTAATCGGAAAATACCCAACAAAAGAAGCCAAGTACTTCTTCTCACCTTTGTTACCGTAGTGCATGTCATCGTTCAAGATTTCAGCGGTTCCCGTTTTACCCGCAATATCAAAGTAGGATGATGTCAATCTTTTTCCTGTTCCATCTTTCATTACACCTGCCAGACAGCTTTGTAAAGTTTTCAAGGTTTTATCCGAACAAATTTTTGGATTCAACACAATCGGCTGGAAGGATTTAACCACATCAGCTCCTCTTCTGATTTCTTTCACAAACTGAGGCCGAACCAATTGACCGTTATTCGCAACTGCATTGTAAAAAGCCAAAGTCTGAAGCGGTGTTTGCTGCACCTCGTAACCAACCGCCATCCAAGCCAGTGAAATTCCTGACCAGCTTCTTGATCCCGGAGCGTACATATTCGGACTTTGCTCACCTTCCAAGTCAATCCCCAAAGGTTCACTCAAACCAAAAGATTTCAAGCGGTCAATATAGGCTTGAGGTTCGTCTTTGTAAGCTTTGTAAATCACTTTTGAAATCACATTGGAAGATAACTCAAATGCTTTTTTGATCGTGATTCGTCCGTAGTTAGCTCCGTGGGCTTCGTTCAATGATTTTCCGAAAAATGTATATTTAGAACTGGCATCCACCTCATCGTAAATACTGAATTTATCATCTTCCAATCCTGCCATCAAAGAAGCCAACTTAAAGGTTGATCCCGGAACTTCTCTTGTTCCAATCGCTTGGTTGTACAATTCATAATATTCACCGTTACCTGCCTGGGAAAGATTTACGATTGCTTTTACAAAGCCCGTTTTCACTTCCATCACGACAACGCAGCCATTTTTCGCTCCTTGAGCTTTTAGTTGGCGTAACAATTCCGAATGAGCAACTTCCTGAATTTCTTTATCAATGGATGTTACAACATCTGCTCCTTCAACTGCATCTTTTACAATTTGTCCTGTCTTTTTCCAGCCAGTTGCTAATTTTTGTTCGATTTCTTCACCCGGTTCTCCGGAAAGATATTCATTGTAAGCTCCTTCAATACCTACTCTTAATTCCGGAGCATCACCCTCAGCAGGTTTAAAATATCCTAAAGTACGTTTCATCAATTCATTGTGCGGACGTTTACGCAATGAAGTCACCTCGGTATCAATGATTCCACCCTTCATTCGACCCAAATTGAAAATCGGAAGTTTGTTCAATCTTCTTTTTTCATCAAATGTTGCTTTACTCTTAATTCGTAAATACCTTCTTCCTCTTTCGCGGCCACGAATGATGTATTCTTCCCATTCTCGAGCTGTCATAGATGGGTACATTTCAGACAAACCACGTGATAAATCAGTAATTGAATCTTCAAATATTTTAGCATCCACAACTGTCGGATCCATATACACTTCATAGAAAGAAACGGAAGTGACCAAAGGCGTATAATTTGCATCCAGAATTTCACCTCGTCGCGGCATCCTTTTGATCGTACGTTTTGGGATTTTCTCTTTGGTGGATGTCAGCAAACTTGTAGTAGTATCAGCATCACTTTCATCAAACTGAATCGAAATGGTTTTGAAAAGAACCACCAACATAACGACAACAAACCCGAAATAAACCAGGTAAGCTCTCCAAAATATGTCTTTTCTTTCGCTCATTTCTTAATCAGTCTTTCTTTTTAATTCGAATCACTTTTGTTGGATTTACCGTCTCATGCAATCCTTTTTTTTCTAATTTTTCAATCAGTTTGTACCTTCTTGTTTCTTCTTCCAGTTTTGCTTTTGCCTCTACATAATTGGCTTGCAAGTCATTCAATTCAGTTTGGGACTTATCCGCATCTTTCGACAACTGTTTCCCGTAATATCCTTTTCCAACCAGTAACAACAGTAAGAAAATGACAAAGAAGATGAAGTTCAGATTGTTCAGGACAAATTCCTTTGTCAAGAACTCACCGTTCAAGATTTGCACAAAAGCATTTGGACGCACTTTTTTATCAGTCGCTTTTTTCTTTTTCTTTGGCTCCTGACTTTTCTTTACTTCCTCAGCTCTTTCCTTATCTATATATTCATTCTCCTGCATTCCGTTCAGCTATTCTTAGTTTAGCACTTCGTGCGCGTGAATTTTTCTCAATTTCCTCTTCATCTGGAACAATGGGATGTCTCACCACTTCAGAAAATGGTTTCAAAACATTTCCGTAAAAATCTTTTTTAATTTCCCCTTCGATTGAACCTCGCTTCATGTAATTTTTCACTAAACGATCTTCCAGAGAATGATAAGACATAACGACCAATCTTCCTCCAGGAGCAATAATATCCGCCATTTGATTTAAGAAACGTTCCAATACATCCATTTCTTCATTCACCTCAATTCTCAATGCTTGAAAAACCTGAGCAAAAAATTTATGTTCCTTGTATTTTGGTGCGCATGTCCCCAGAACATCCATTAAATCACCTGTAGTATTGATTTTATTATTTTCTCTGGCAATGATAATCGCATTGGCAATTTTCGGAGCATTGGATAATTCTCCATAAGTTCTGAACATTTTCATCAACTCACGATCTGTATAGGTCTCGACAATTGTTTTAGCAGAAACCTCACCCGATTGATTCATCCGCATATCCAACGGATCATTGGAACGAATTGAAAACCCACGGTTACCATCGTCAAATTGATGCGAGGAAACTCCTAGATCTGCCAGAATCCCATCCACTTTTTTGACTCCCATCATTTTAAGATGATTGGACATGAATGAAAAATTCGATGCTACAAAGAAGAAATTATCTGCTTTCCAGGCATTTTTCTGAGCATCCGGATCCTGATCAAAAACGATCAGTTTTCCTTTGGAAGAAAGTTGTTTGAAAATTTCACGGGAATGACCTCCCCCACCGAAAGTGACGTCCACATACACCCCGTCCGGATTGATCTTCAATCCCTCAAGGCACTGTTTCAGCATTACTGGTACATGGTATTCTACTTCCTTATTCGTCGTCATTTATATCACCCATTACTTCATCTGCCAAATCGGCAAAATCGGCCATGTTTCCTTCGATCATTTCGAAGTATTTAGACTTGTCCCAAATCTCAATGCGATCATTGTAGGCGATGAGCATAATGTCTTTATCCAAACCAACACGCTCCATGTGCGTAACGGGGATGTGCACTCTTCCGACATTGTCCAAGTTTACCAATTTGGCACCTTGATGAAAAAGTCGGTAGAACATCCTGTTTTTTGGTTTGAACAAATTCATTTTCGAAAGCTTGGCGCTTATTTTCTCCCATTCATTCATGGGATAAAGCGTCAAACATTCCTCAAAACCTTTGTTCAACATGAAATTTTCTTGGGCAGCAGGAGACAGTTGCTTCCGTAATCCGGAAGGAAACAAGAAGCGCCCTTTGGCGTCTAACTTCACTTCAAATTCTCCTACTAGTCCTATCATAGCCTTTAATAACGAGCAAAAATAGTGGATTTATTACCACTTTTTACCACCAATAAAGATATTGTTAATAAGTTCTAACGAACATTGTTAATATTTGTTTCAAAGTAAGCATAAATATTTCAGTATTTACGTGCTTTTACGTAAAATATACTTTGGTGGTAAATTGTGGGAGTTTTTATAATTGTTAATAATTTTTAGCATGGGGATTTTATTTGTACTGCTACATCGGGAGGTGAAGTTTACGGTGGTTTTTTTAATATGAATAGCGGAATATTTAGGATTAAAGGACGCATTAAAAGTTCATTGACTTCATATAACGAGCCTTTGATTTTATGGTCGGGTGGTAAAATAATTATTGAGGGTGGTAAATTAGTTATTGGTAGTTCAACAGTGCCTCCAATAGTTGCTACAGCGTCTAGTTTAGTAATGAAGGTTTTGGGAACTATGCAAACAAATTTTTATGACGCTTCTCATGATATTTTTGCAGCAAGAAAACAGTTTTATAAGTTTACGATTAATTCAGTTGCTAGCACGCAATTAACCATTAATTCTGGTGCACTTATTAGTGAAGGTGATACAACTACATATAATACAAAAGCTTTAATGGCTCAAAGAATGGCTTCTTTGGTTAATGCTACATATGCTAATTCAGTTGTTATAGCTACTTACACCTCTTCAAATGAATATTTTGAGGTTGAGGCTTTAGTTGCCGGAGCTCCTTATGTCACAGGTTCAGAGTCGAATTTAACGATTTTCAAAACAGTTTTAAATAGCTATTTAATTACTGATTTGACAAATGGAACTATTACGCAAGACACAGATGTTGAATAATTAAACTTATAAAAATGAAAATCCAAAATATTGTTATTGATTTTGAGAATAATACTGTATCTGTAATGTTTGAAGACAAGCATTATACTATTGATATTATTGAAATAATTCTCCCGGTAAAAACAGTTTTTGAAGCTGCTTATAATGTTTCTTTTGACTCTATTGTAATCCAATTAACCGAAGACCAACATTTATGTGTGCCACGAATTTTATGTCGGAAAATAGATCAAATAACTTTTATACCATTGTTAGATATGGCGACAAATCAAACTGATCTTTTTGAAGAATTAAAATCAATCCGATTAGCAATTGAAGAAAAATTAAATAATTTATTAAATCCTCAATAATGGCACGCACAATTACTCAAATATATGATGCAATGATTTTAGAAAAGCAGACAATGTCTGCTCTAAATGATTTGCAACCAAATATGGACTCGTCTCAAACATTACTACAAGATTTAACATCTACCAGTAAAGTGGCAATTTGGCGGTTGATGTTTTTTGTTATGGCTGTAGCTATTTGGTCAATTGAAATGCTTTTTGATGATCAAGTAACCTGGATAGAAAATAGAGCAAAACAATTGATTGTAGGAACTGCAATTTGGTATCGTCAGAAAGCGTTAGAATTTCAGTATGGTGATCCTTTGGTGATGGTTGATAATATTTATCAATATTCTCCAGTTAATCCATCCAATCAAATTATAACATTAGCCTCTGTCAATGAAGTTGGCGGCATTGTGTTGATTAAAGTCGCTAAAACACCTACTTCATCGCCTGAGCCTTTAGCATCTCCTGAATTAGATGCTTTTGTTGCTTACATGCAAAAAGTGAAATTTGCAGGTGTTGGAATATCCTGTATTTCACGTGACCCGGATTTATTGAAAATTCATTATAAAATTTATTACGATCCTTTGGTAATGAATTCGTCCGGAGAATTGATTTCGGACACTTCAGTTAAACCAGTGGAGGATGCTATCAATAATTATTGTAAAGAATTGCCTTTTGACGGAATATTTATAGTTACAGCTTTGACCGATAAAATACAACAATCATCGGGTGTATCTAATCCAGTTTTTCAAACTGCTGAGGTGAAATATGGTACAAATCCTTATGTTTTGATGGGTGATTACTACAATCCAAATGCCGGCTATTTGAAGGTTGATCCTATTTATTTGCTTTCTACAACAATAACTTATATTTCAATCTGATGATCATTATTGATGTATTCTATATCATGGAATTATTGATACCTCCTTTATTTAGAGGTGATAATTTCATTCAATATATGCGTGCTCCTTTTCGTGTATTAAATCAAACTCGACAAGCTTTTTACACCTTTTTTGATAATGTAGAATATGAGTTGATTTTTGACGGACAAGTTATTTACCTGGAGCATTTATTGAATGATCAGTTTGATGGTACTTTAGGTAGGATTTATATTGGAGATGCTGATCAAATACCACCGATTTACTTCTTTAATGCTGAGGAAGGAGATGAGCCAACTTACTTATTCAATAATTCAGAATCAGCTCCACCAGTTTATCTATTCAATGCCAATTCTACGAGTGATTACGATTTCATTGTATACGTGCCTGTTGGCTTTGTTTACGATGCTAATTTGATGAAATACTATATCAATAAATACCGCTGTGCGGGCAAACGCTTTAAAATACAAGAGATATGAATAATTTTACGCACCTATCCCTATTGTGGATTATTTGAACTTTATTTACTATGTTTGTAGGAGATAAATATAGTAAAAATGAATGAATTAAAGTTATTGGATGATATTTTAAAAGTATTGAAGGATCATACGCAAGAAAACCTATTAACACAGGAAAACGCATTCATTTTAGCCGAAAAAGGTCTTCATAAAGATGATTCTAGGCTTATATATACTGTAATTAATAAGTTAGTGAAAGATGGATATGTTGAATTCAAAAGTTTAGATGAAAATAGCAAACTTATTCAAGGATATTTACTCACATTTGAAGGGCTAATTTTCATTAATAAAGGAGGGTATAAATGGCAACGAATATGGCAAATATCAAAGATAATATTTTTAAATATCTCATCCATTTTACTTGTCTTATCTGCTGTATTTGCTGGTATATACTATTATGGAGAGTTGTACCATAAATAAAGTACACATATAAACAAACTAATCCAGAAATTATTGATAATAATATTACAATTGCATATATAATACCAAATATTGTGATGAAAGAATGGAACATTTTATATAAGTATTGTGATGAAAGAATGGAACATTTTATATAAGTATAAAAGTCCTTTGAAATATAGTGATTAAAGCCAATGAACTGTGCGCACGG
>CAIUKX010000348.1 GCA_903899795.1 uncultured Flavobacteriales bacterium | reverse complement strand
CAATTAATTTATAGATCAAATTAGCGCTAGGTAAGAAATTAACTTCGTTAATATTTGCAGCGTTTACTAATGGAAACCCTCCTAGATTTTCTCTTCTCAGGTCATTGCGAGCATATCCCAAACGATGGTATTCATCCACATCAGAGAATATTTTTGCTTGTTCAACTCTTAATCCTCCTGAAAAGCGAATCGATTTCTTTAATTCATAATCCAGAATGGTGAAAAATGCCTTTGTACTGCTATATCCATAGGTATGATTTCTGGCAAAATCTCTTTCTGCGTAAGCGAAATCCAACTTGCCATTTGTCATGATAAATTTATCGGGATTCAAATAAGCATCAATATCTCCGTTTGATAATTGGTCTTTTGCTGTATTATTTCCGTCAATTAAATAAAATTCATTGAAATCAGATTTTCGGTCTGTTCGGAGAAAAGCACCTCCGTATTTCAATTTTCGAACCAATTTAGAAGTAGAATCTCCCAACGGCATTTCGGCCGACATTCTTGTGTCCAAAATATTTTCATTCAAGTAACGGTAGTATCTTCGAATTCCGTCTCCTGCACTTGGAGAAAAGGTGTATTGAGAAATCGTATCGTTATTTTTCACAAAATCATATTGAATTACTTTAAAATCAGGTGCAATACTGTTCCCTTGTGTATAAGAAGCATTGAAATCTACCTTGGTTTTTGCTTTGGTAATGTAATGTTCAGATTTTGCCTGGTAGATCATCTGTTTCCTTTGCTCATAGAATTGCGTTTGCTGTGTTCTTCCTTCTTGATAGCTGGTATGATCCGGCATTGTGCTGAAATTTGCCACATCATTCGTTCCTGTAAAATTCGGCATAAACATCAAAGCAACTTTATTTTTACTGTTGAGCTTATAGGCCAGATTCACCAGACCACTCCAACCATGTGTTTGCCGGCTTATTTGCGCATTATCTTTAACATCAAATGGAAAATTCAATTCCTGGGCTCCAACCCTCTGAGAAATTCCATTCGGATCATAACGGATACTGTTGTTGTAGCGAAAACCGATGAGATACCCCAATGGTTTTCCAAATAAACTATCCTGACTCCCAATACTAAAACTTTGAGCAGAATTCAACGGCGCTTTGCGTTGTATTGTATTCCAATTGTTTGCAAAACCATTGCCATAATCTGTGCCATTGGGATTGATTTTACCGAAAGCTTCTTGCTTGTAGGTTGAGTTGAACTCATTCTTTGCATTCAAGTAGGCAGCATTATCGTTGATTTGAGCCTTTGGTAGCAAACCTAATTGAACCAATCCTAATCGAAAGTATGTGTCTGACTGGTTACTACCATCGGTCCATCCGGTAATACCAAGTTTACTATAATAATCTCCCAAACCTAAAGCAACCATTTCCTGATAGGTTGATGGAGTCAAATTCGGTGAAGTGATAGGAACATCTTGTCGATTTCGCAACCCATTATCGAATCCCATCCAATCGGTTCCACTGCGTTGAGAAGTTATTACGTCTTTAAACGAGGTTTGAGCGTTGTACCCAAATTGGGTATCGACATTCACTTCCAATTTATTTGGATAATCTTTTGTTTCCACCGAAATGTAAGCTCCTGACCAATCACCCGGTAATTCGGGACTCGCCGTCTTCGTGATGATGATATTATCGATCAAACTTGCCGGAAAAATATCTAATTTAATATTGTTAGTTAATGGATCCAAAGTTGGAATTCTCGAACCGTTTAACATCGTTTTGACATATCTGTCACCAATTCCACGTACTGTTATCAAACCCGCTCCATTGGTTGATACTCCAGAAACCCTTGCTGTAGCAGCTGCTACGTTAGGATCACCTGTTTTAGTCATTGTTCCTGCAGAAACGTAATCAAGGGTTGTGGCTGAATTTTCTTTTACCTTGTCCATATAATTATCCGTCCCTTTCGTAGCTCTTCGTGCCGTAACAACGGCTCCTGTCAGTACTTTTATAGCTTTTCCAGCGACAGTCATTGAAAAATTCAAAACAATAATTTCATTGTTCTGAGGATGAACGGGAATTACGATTGTGTCGTAATCTGCGTTATTTGTGACGTACATGGTATCTCCCGATGCGTCTTTTACAGAGATGGAATACATTCCATCCAGATCGGTGTAACTTCGTTGTGTCTTATCCTTTTTAAGGTAAACCTTTGCTGAAAAAATGACTTCTCCATTTTCGTCTGTTACCTTTCCTCGTATTGTACCTTGAGAAAAAGAGATGAAAGCAGTAAATAAAAAAAAGGCAATGAATGAAAATAGCGTTTTCATTGGATTAATTTTCAAAATGTTAAGGCAAAAAATAACCAAGAATTCCCCAAAGCAGATACTTCTACTTCGGGAAAAACCAGATCATCATACTCTTCTGACTATGGTGATTATCAGAGTATTTTATATTTTAAAAAATCAGTGTTTTACCACTTTTGTTGTCGATACAGAACCATCCATGCTCACTGTAACAAAATAAACTCCACTTGGAAAAGAAGATGTATCTACTTTTTTAGCCACACTACCTGATACATTTTCAAGTTTGTTGGATACTAATACATTTCCAGTGATGTCTTTAATTGAATAGGAATTTGAACTGTTATCAATTCCGTTTGCAATGTTGATGTACATAAAATCTTTCGCCGGATTCGGATAAACGGAAATACTTGGTTTTGCTATTCCTTGTTCTGTTAGACCAGCACCTGATCCTCCACCTCCACCGGAAGTTGATTGCGAGTGATACGTTAACGTTGAATCAGTTAATTGATTACCTGTAGGATCGTGTGCAACATACGTTTCACTTCCACCTGCTGTAGGAGTTCCCAATTGGATATTCAATTCAAATCCAAAGATCCCTTTTGTAGTAAACTGTCCTAATAATACCATATTACTTGCTGTCAATCCTTGAATTCCTCCCAAAGCTGCAATCGCTCCTGCATTTAAAAGGAAAGTATCACCAGGTGTTTGATCAAACAAATCCATTTGAGTTGTTACTCCCAAAATATTTGGAGTTACGATAGTACCAGGCATCATTCCGTCTTGAGCACCAGTACCATTGATCGGAAGCCCAGCCGAAACATTGCTATTCGCCAAAATTCCCTGATTGTTTCCAATCGATCCATCTGTATCTTCCGTTTTCAACAGTCCCAATTGACCTGAAGCAACTGCACCAACTGACAACCAAGAATCGATCATTGTCGTATTTTTCTTAGTATTATTTACTGAAGTTCCTTGAGGAGTTGTGGACCCATTATTTGGATCATTATAGAAATTGGTGGTAGTGGTAAATATTAAATCATTTGTTGCATCTCCAAACATTTGAATGAACTTGTAACCAGGAAGCATGTCTGCATAGACTCTGTATGTAACCGAACCCACTGGTAAAGCTGATACTGCACCATTATCAGCCGCATTGGTAGAGTCGGCAGCATCAGTAACATAGTATTTTTCGACAACGATTCTTTCCAAACCGTTTTGGGCTTGAGCAAAAGATCCTATCGTTATCAGACCAAGAAATAATGTAACTTTTTTCATGAGATTATTGTTTTGTTTATGGATTATTTTGTTTTCTAGTTGACTTATCGGATTGAGTTTTTTTCACTTTCTTTTCACTATTAAAAATCAAGCTTGGGAGTAGAATTTCATCGCCAACAGGATTTCTGGCTACATATTTTTGTGAAACACCTTTCACGGGAGTTCCTATTTGGACATTCAATTCAAATTCGAGTTTACCATCCGTAGTGATTTGTGCAATTAAGACTCTGTTGGTGTTCAATGAATCTAAACCAACTGATCCAGGACCCATACAAGCCCAAGCACCATTTGTAATTTTAAAAAGGGAACCAGAAGTCTTGTTCCAAAAAACTTCGTTGGCTGCACTGTCTACTTTAAAAAAAGTTGGTCTTGGCAAACCTATTTCACTAAATTTTATCCCATCTTTTTCAGTTAAAGGTATACCTGCTTTTTTATTTTTATTTTGCAACATAGTCTTTTGATGAATGATAGTCTCCAATGTATCATCCTCTACTTTCATGACACCAAAACTTTCCTCGCCTGCTGCGCCAACTGATAACCATGAATCCAACATTACCGAATTTTTTTTCAATGTTCTGTATGCAATAATATTCGGATAGGTTTGTCCAACATCTTCATTGTTAAAGAACTTCGTAGAGGTTTTGATAAACAACTCATGTGTTGGTGTACCGTAAGCAGCTTGAAAGCGATAACCAGGTAATAAGTCTACATAAATTCTATAAGTCGTGGATCCAATTGGAAGTTTTCCTCCAAAACTGTTCATACACGTATCACCTGCATCGGAAACATAATATTTTTCTACAATAATATTCTCCAACCCATTTTGAGCAGAAATTTTGATTGTTCCCAAAAACAAGAAAATGACTGTTGCTATTTTACTCATATAATTAAGGTCTATTTTTCAACTACTAATCCAATCAAGCGACTAAAAATTATACTATTCCTTAGACGATGCAATGTTAGATAAACCATTTTAGTCAGTAATTAAGTGATCATTATACTTGAATTAATAAATTTCGTTTGGAATTAATATTCAGTACTTATAAAATTTATCTTGAACTAAATAAAAATATAAATTACTAATAATTAACGAATTAAATATTAACATAAAGGATTTAATACCTAATTTACAATAACAACATTTTAACAATTCGGTGCGTTTAGTTTCTTTACCTTTGCGCAAATTCTTCAAGTTATGAAATATTTCTATGTTTTACTATTCACGTTAATCAGCTCTCATTCTTTCAGTCAAAGTGAGACATCTGTACTTTTTATTGGAAATAGTTTTACGTTTTTCAACGATATGCCCTATCTTTTTCAAGATATTGCTGAATCAACTGGAAAACAGGTATATGTAGATACAGTTGTACATGGAGGGAAAAATTTAGAATTTCATTCCAAGCGAGAAAAGACTTATGAGAAGATCCATGAAAAAAAATGGAATTATGTGGTGATTCAAGGGCATAGTGATGAGTTTGCTCAACCAGAAGGAACAATTGACAAAAACACCTATCCATACATTGACCAAATTATCGATAGCATACACGCCAATCATCCTTGTACCCACATTGTTTTTTACATGACCTGGGGTTATAAATTCGGAAACCCAAACTGGGCTCCGATTTCAACTTACGATGGAATGCAGGAAACCATCGAAAAAGAATATCTGCGATGTGCCAATCATTTTGCTGGAAGTATATCCCCAGTCGGAGCAGCATGGGATGAAGTAAGGGAACAAAACCCAAATATTAATTTGTATTTCACGGATAATCATCATCCTTCTTTGGAAGGATCATATCTTTCTGCTTGTACTTTTTACACATCTATTTTTGGTCAAAGCCCAGTGAACAATGCAGCAAAAATTGCAATTGATCCACTCCAAAAAAAGGCAATTGAAACAGCGGTCACTTCTACAGTTTTGAATAACTTAATGAAATGGAGATGGACTCCTACTTTGGAAGCAGGATTTGATTTTAAGCTACACAATAAAGACTTGCAATTGGTCAACAACTCAAAAAATGCAACCAAAGTGGAATGGGATTTCGGAGATGGACATACTTCCACCGATTCAAATCCTAAACATCTCTACAAGAAAAAAGGAGTCTATCTAATAAAACAGAAAGTAACCAATAATTGCCAAACACTTGTTCAGGAGAGAAAGGTAACTATTAAGTAACTTGATCCTTGTTTACTTTTATTTGTGAATAAGTTGATTTGTATTGTTATTAATTATCCAAAATTTAACAATTTATTCTTTTTGCGTTTAAATTTCCTTCTTATCTTTGTCGTGTCAAGAATGAAATCCTACAGGAATATTGATGCTTTCAATACGTTTCCGAAACCATTCTTGATCTGATACAGTTGATCAGATTTTGTTTCACTTGAGAAAAAGATTCATTTTTCTACCATTTTTACCCTTTACATTTATAACTTGGAGTATCGTTCGTTTGAACTATCCCAGTTTTGTATCGTTTAAAAATCAAAATGATCTAAATATTTCAAAAGATTTCAATCTGTTTTTTATGTATCAGGCTAAAACTATTACTAAGTGAAAATGAAAAAGAAATTACTTACGCTTACTACTGCATTAATCACTGGTCTGACCATGCAAAGTTATGCTCAAACCATCGCTGCTGTACGTGCAACAACTGTTGGTAACACTGTCACCATTAAAGGTATCGTTTTAAATGGTTCTGAATTGGGAAACATCCGTTATGTGCAGGATGCAACCGGTGGAATTTCAATGTACGGTTCCAATTTATCATCCGTACAACGCGGTGACTCAGTTAATTCAGTAGGTACGCTGACAAATTATTCCAATTTATTGGAAGTAACTCCGATTAGTACTGTAGGAATTCAGTCTACTGGTCATCCATTACCAACTGCGGCAGTGATTACTCCTAATCAAATGGGGGAAAATTATGAAGGACAATTGGTACGCATCAATGCCTGTACATTTTCAGCTGGTGGCGGGACTTTTACAGCGAACACTTCTTACACATTTACAAGTGCTACTCAAACGGGAACTGTATTTGTATCCAACACAAATTTACAAATTGCAGGGACGCTTATTCCAACTACACCAGTTGATTTAATTGGAATCATGTCTCAACACTGTACAAGTCCAACAAGTGGATGTACAACAGGATACCAATTGGTTTTGAGAGATCCGAATGATATTATCAATGTCAATTCTATCTATATTTCTTCACAACCTGTACCTACAAATATTACAACAACTGGTTTCGACATCAATTGGACAACCAATATTGCTGGCACAAATTCTCACATTAAATACGGTTTGACACCAAATTTAGAATTAGGTACTCTTACAGCAACTAGTTCAACAGTTAATCACGTTGCTTCAATCACAGGAGCACCTGCTGCAACCATCTATTATGCGAAAGCTTATTCTACTGATGGAACAGATACGGATAGCTCAGCTGTAAAGGTTTTTTGTACAGCGTCTAATTCTACAGGAACAATTAAAGTATTCTTTGATAGAACGGTAAACACCTCGGTTTCGACTGGTACAAATGCAGTTTACTTGAACAATGGAATCGTTGATACAATTTGTGCTTACTTAAACCGCGCGCAATCAACGGTTGATATTGCTATCTACAACTGGGATACTTCTAACAGTGATAAAATTGTAAATGCTGTAAACGCAGCGGTTACAAGAGGAGTTCATGTTCGTGCTATCTTGGATGGCTCTACAGCTCAATCGGCAAGTCCAAACCTTCTTCCTGGAGTGAAAAAAGTGATGAGTCCTCAAGGAGCGAATTATACGATCATGCACAATAAATTCATCATCATTGATGCAAATTCAAGCAATCCTCATTTACCATTCGTTTGGACAGGTTCATCAAACTGGACAGGTCAGCAATTATCAACTGATGCTAACAATGCTATTGTGATTCAAGATCAAAGTTTGGCAAGAGGATATAAACTTGAGTTCGACGAAATGTGGGGTGATACAAGTACTATTTCTAGCGCGAACACTACACTTGGAAAATTCGGTCAATTCAAAAAAGACAATACACCGCACGAATACATGGTAGGTGGAAAACGTATTGAGTCATATTTCAGTCCAACAGATGGTACTACTTCTCATATCATTTCTACAATCGGAACAGCAAATACAGATATGTACTTCGGATTGGATTTACTCACACGTTCAGATATTGCTAACAAAATTGCATCTCAAATTCCGTTGAACAGTTTAACAGCTAAAGGAATTCTTGATGATACAACAAGTGCCAGTTCACAATGGAATATTATCCATAATGTAATGGGAGCTAATGTAAAAATTAGCCAATATACATGGTTATTCCACCACAAATATTTGATCGTGGATCAATCGAATACATCATCTGATCCATTGGTTTTAACTGGTTCACACAACTGGTCTACTTCAGGTGAGACGAAAAACGATGAGAACACGATTGTTGTTCACGATGCTTCTATAGCGAATCAATACTATCAAGAATTCTACCAACGTTGGTTGGATGAAGTTGGTGGTGGTGCTGGTATTCAAACATATGAAGCAACAAATACGAACTTAGCAATTTACCCGAATCCAAACAACGGTAAATTCAAAATTGCTTATACTACCGAGAACAATGAAGTTATTCAAGTAAAATTGATCAGCTTAACTGGTTCTGAAGTATATGCAACTTCGCTTCAAACAAATAATGGTAAAAACACTATGGAAATAGCAGTTCCTGAATTAACAAAAGGAATTTACTTGTTGAATGTGATTACTGAAAATGGAATCCATACTCAAAAATTGATTATAGATTAATATGTTGTAGCTTGTAGTCAAAAAGGTCGGGCCATTGTGTCCGGCCTTTTTTTATGAATTAATCTCCAGATTACTTCGATTTATCAATTTTATAACCTATACCTATTGTAAAAGTCCACGTTTTATCGCCAAATAAATAGTAAGCGGGTGCTGAAATAATAAACTTATTCTTTACGATACTGGGACCAAATCCCAATGTTGGAGCAACTTTGAAACGATTGGTTACATACCCGTTAGCAGCGATAACTTTATCATTAAAAAACCGTAGAGATGGAATCATGTTTACAGAAAAAGCAATATGTTTCATTTTCTTGGTAATTCCTGGCCCTCCATAGTTGAGAAATACATCTTTAAAATTTGTTGTTACCGATACGTCTCCCTTTATGCTTGGAATGGACTGAGCTAATGCATTGAATTGTAAAAAGCAAAGCAGTATAATAAGTGCGGATAATCTATTTCTATTGATCATTGGATTGAGTTTTGGTTAATTGAATTTTTGCTAAGTGAACCCATCCATAGGTCCACAATAATGAAGAAAGAGTGAATAAAATAATCAATGTTGTTCCTGCTAGATATACCATATCTCTTTTCCAGATCAGTTCGATATTTTCTCTCATGAATCCGGCACACATCAATATGTCCTCGTAATTTGAACCGGGACATTGATCACCAGCGATCATTTTTTGTCCCACTGGGGTCAAGCCGAAATCCATTGTCCCAAAACCAATTTGCCAGCGCTGTGTATCATCAATTTCAATTGTTGAAAAATCAAGAAAAATCATATAGCCGATCACGATTAAAAAAGCAAGGATTAATATCGAAATGGATTTTCGACTTGAAAGTTGACGTTGCGACTGCGATACGGAAATAATTACCGCTACAGCAAGTGCAGAAGTAATAATTGAAATATGGGCAAAAAGCGGGGGACAATTATTGGTAAAAAAAGTATAACCCGGAACAATTGCTCCGAGGGAAGCTATAAGTCCTTGAAAGGATTTTAATAGTTCCAGAATTGATTTTAGCTGCATATTATTTATCTTCAAGAAGTGTAACAACGGTATTGCCATCTACAGTGACTCTCTTTTCTTTATCACTTGAAGGTTTACCATCCCGTTCACACCAAATAAAATAATAGCCAGGAGGCAACTTCATGGATGAATTATTAGTGGGGTTTGTAAATTCATTAGGCTGTTTTTTGGCCTCACGTTCAAAGATGGTTTGATACTTTACTTTGGCTCCACTTTTGTCGGTCTTCACCTGAATCAAAACCGTGTGTCCATAGTATGCATATAAATCGGTTATCTTTTGGGTAAATTCAGAATAGTATTTTTTTGTCTCGCAAGTATTCATATCCTGAAGATACCAGTTATAATAATCCTGAAGAGCCAGGGGAATTTCGCCGGAATCATCCTTTCCCCGAAAAAAAACAATGCTTGAATCAATAAAGGGAATACCGACCTGCTGTGCAAAGAATCCGGTATCTAACTGAAAAACAAATAGTAGTAATAATAGTGGTTTCATGTCTTTTATTTCGAATATATAAAATATTTTTTCAATAACTAAAAATAGTTGATCATTTTTTTAGTTGACACTAAAATTTTATAATTTCGTCGAGATCTTTTGGAGGCATATGTCAAAAATAATTTCTTTTATTTTTCATGACCAAGATTCCTATCAAAAACTGATGAATGTCCTGTTCTTTGAATTGTCATAATGACTACTTTTATAGCTATGAAAAATTGCATTTACTTTTTGTTATTTGTACTTGTTTTTACTTCGTGCAAGGGTAAAGTCGAGTCAATCAAACCTTCAGTTCAATCCATCACAGAATCCGTCTACGCTTCAGGATTTGTAGAAAGTGAAGATCAATACCAGGTCTTCCCTGCTGTGAATGGAATCATTGATAAAGTCTATGTCACAGAGGGTGATTTAGTCAGCAGCAATACACTCTTGTTTTCTATTTACAACGAAACATCACATTTAAACAAAGAAAATGCTGAATTAGCTGCTCAGTATTCGGATTTGAATTCAAATCTTTCGAAATTAAATGACCTTAAACTTACGATCGATCTCGCAAGAAACCGAATGAAAAATGACTCGCTGATGTACGTGCGTCAAAAAACATTGTTTGACAAAGATGTCATTTCTTCAAGTCAATTGGAACAGTCCGAACTCACCTACCAAAATTCACAAACAAATTATCAGTCAGCTTTGTATAAATTTTCAGATTTGAAAAAACAACTCAATCTCAATGATAAACAATCCAAAAACAATGTCAGCATCAGTGAAAAAATCGAAAATGACTACACCGTTAAAAGTGATTTAAAAGGAAAGGTATATAGTATTTTGAAGAAAAAAGGTGAAATGGTGAATATTCAAACACCGATAGCAATCATTGGTGATGCGAAAACTTTCAAAATTGAATTGCAAGTGGATGAATATGATATCATCAAAGTGAAAAACGGACAAAAAATCATTATTGCTTTGGACAGTTATAAAGGACAAACATTTGAAGCTGTGGTAAGTAAAATTGATCCTATCATGAATGATCGATCAAAAACTTTTACCGTCGAAGCACTTTTCACCAGACAACCTCCAGTGCTTTATCCTAATCTTTCATTGGAAGCCAATATAGTCATTCGTAAAAAAGAGAATGCACTCATCATTCCCCGTAGATTTTGCCTCAACGATCAATATGTCTTCTTAAAAAACGGTGATAAGATCAAAGTAACAACAGGTTTGAAAGACTATCAAAACATTGAAATCACAGCAGGAATCAGCAAAAAAGACATTCTTATTCTTCCGGCAAAATGAACAAGATTTTAATCGCCAGTATTGCCAGAGCTTTAATGCTAGCCCGATGGAAACAAACCCTTGTGGCAGCAATCGGTGTGACTTTTAGTATTACCATGTTTGTGACTCTTCTGAGTTTCATGAATGGTTTGAACGATATGCTTGATTCTTTGATTCTAAACAGAACTCCACACATCCGTTTGTACAACGAAGTAAAACCCACGAAGATTCAACCCATTGATAAGGATAAAAATTACCAAGGTTCTTACAATTTTGTTGAATCTATAAAACCCAACGGTGGTAGGTTGGAAATCTATAACAACGCTTCTATCATTAACGATTTAAAAGAGGATAAACGGGTACTTGGTATTGCTCCAAGGATTACAGCTCAAGTATTTTACAATGTTGGAACCATCGATTTAACCGGCGTAATCAACGGAATTGATCCTGAAGCGGAGAACAGACTTTATTCCTTCAGTGATAACATTGTTTCAGGAAACTATCTGGATTTGAAAACGATTCCGAACAGTATTATTTTAGGGAAAGCTGCTGCTGATAAAATGCTGGCTGAAATTGGAGATGTAATTCAAATCACTACGGCTAAAGGCGAACAAGTACAATTGAAAGTTGTAGGTTACTATCAGTCAGGTTTACAGGAAATTGATAAGGTTCAAAGTTATTGCTCCATTGCTACCACACAAAAACTGCTTGGTAAAACGAATAGTTATATTACGGATATTCAAGTCAAACTGCACGATTTGAATAAAGCACCGGAAATTGCTGAAGAATACAGAAAATTGTTCGATGTGGATGCCATTGATATCCAAACAGCAAATGCACAATTCGAAACGGGCAGTTCAATTCGTTCATTAATTTCTTATGCTGTAGGGATCACTCTGTTAATCGTAGCCGGTTTCGGAATTTATAACATATTGAACATGATGATTTTTGAAAAAATGGACTCCATCGCTATTTTAAAAGCAACCGGTTTTTCGGGTCGTGAAGTCAAAATTATTTTCATTTTAATCGGAATCTTTATCGGGCTTTTCGGTGGATTTTTCGGATTGATCTTTGGATTTTCTTTATCCGTTGTCATCGACAATCTCCCTTTCAATACACCAGCCATTCCGAATGTTACAACTTTCCCAATTAGCTATGATCCGAAATATTACTTTATTGGCACCATTTTTTCTGTATTAACGACCTATTTTGCAGCTTTTTTCCCGGCTAAAAAAGCAAGTAAAATCGATCCTGTTGTCATCATTCGAGGAAAATAATATGAGTTCGAAAATTGTCTTAGAATCCAAATTAATCAGTAAGCACTTTCACGATCCAGTGGATATTAAGGTGCTTCATGACATTACTTTCTCAATACGGGAGAGCGAATTTGTATCAGTAATTGGGAAATCCGGATGTGGAAAATCGACCTTACTCTACATCCTTTCAACAATGGATACCGATTACGAAGGTGAATTGTTGATTGATGGCATCAGCATGCAGGATAAGAAAGAAGCCCAATTGGCAAAAGTCAGAAATGAAAAAATTGGATTTGTTTTTCAATTCCATTATCTACTTAATGAGTTTAATGTACTTCGAAATGTGATGTTACCCGGTTTAAAATTGGGAAAATATTCCAATGAAGAAATCGAACACAGAGCGATCGAAAAACTGAAAATTCTTGGAATTGAAAACGAAGCTTTAAAAAAACCGAATCAACTTTCCGGTGGACAAAAGCAGCGAGTAGCGATTGCTCGGGCATTAATCAATGATCCCATCATCATCATGGGGGATGAACCTACCGGAAATCTAGACAAGAAAAATAGTCAAATAGTTTTTGATGTTTTCAGAGAATTAACCCATGAAGCTAAACAGACATTATTGATAGTTACTCATGATCCTGAGTTCGCACAGAAAACAGACCGAATTATTGAAATGGAAGACGGTCGAATTATTAGGCAATAATTAACACGTTCCAGAGTTTCTAATTCCTATATTTGAGAAAAGGCATAACCTATGAGTAACAATCCATTTTTCAAGGAAGAAAAAAGCTTCTTCAGAGGTCCAAGAGCCAGATGGAGAGAGTTTAAATACGTAATTGGAATCGTCATACAATTTATTAAAGGATTTCGTAAGCTCCATTTTGTAGGGCCTTGCATCACCGTTTTTGGTTCGGCACGTTTCAAGGAAGATCATCCCTATTATCAATTAACTCGTGAAGTATCAGCCCGTATTTCAAAATTAGGATTCACCATCATGACAGGTGGCGGACCCGGAATTATGGAGGCGGCAAATCGAGGCGCGAAAGATGTCGGAGGCAGATCCGTTGGGTGCAATATTATTCTACCACTAGAGCAGTATGCCAATCCTTATCTGGATGAATTTGTAAACATTGAGTACTTTTTCGTTCGAAAAGAATTGCTGCGAAAATATTCTTTCGCCTTTGTTGTTATGCCTGGAGGATTTGGTACTTTGGATGAGTTCTTTGAGACAGTCACACTCGTTCAAACCCGAAAAATTGACTCGTTTCCAATCGTAATTATGGGTGTCGAATTTCACCGTGAATTAATGGATCATATCAAAAAAATGGCTATTGAAAAAACTATTCATGAAGAAGACCTGAATTTGATCCTATGCACCGATGATATCGAAGAAGCTGTCAATCACATCAATCAATATGTGAAATCCAAAAAATCAATTCAACAAAAATCGAAACGATTCCGACCATTCTGGTTCTTAGGAGAGAAAAATTGATATTTGATTATCAATATTATATTCTAATTTAAACTTCATTCTTTTTTATACCCAATTTTTCTTCTCTCCGAAATATTTTTTTCATTCGTGTCTTTTTTCAAAAGGTAGTTAATTGCTTCAAAAATGTCATCAAACTGCTTGTTGTATTTTGTTTCGAGTTGTTTGAGTTGCGTTGATAGATCGACATGAGTCAATGTATATTCTTTCAAGAAAATGAATGCATCAATGACAGCGATATTGATTTCAACTGCTTTCTGACTTTTTAAAACACTCGACAACATCGTTATACCATGTTCTGTAAAAGCAAATGGTGTTACCGAATTATTTCTTTTATTCTGTGTCAATGCGGTCACATTTTGTGACCGCATCAGATACCATTCTTCAATTGTTAAACGAAACATAAATCGTTGTGGAAACCGATCCAGATTTCTCTTAACAGCTTGATTTAATACTTTTGTTTCCACTTGGTAAAGCTCTGCCAGATCATAATCCAACATTACTCTAACCTCTCTGATTTCATAGATTTTTTGGCGGATAAGTGTCAATTCCATTTTTGTACAAATTCTTAATTTTCTATTTAAGTTAAGAATTATCTTAAATATCAAATATCTTTGTATCCTATTTTCTTACGGGATTGCTTACTCTTCTCTTGTGTGTCTTTTTTCAAAAGATAATTGATCGCTTCAAAAATGTCATCAAACTGCTTGTCGTATCTCGCTTCCAATTGTTTGAGTTCAAATAACAAAGAATTATTTTCTTTAACCAGATCTTTCAAAGCTATAAATGCTCTTACAATAGAAATGGCTGTTAATCTGGACTTCTTACTTTTTAAAACATTGGCCAGCATAGTAACCCCATGCTCAGTAAACGCATAAGGGGGTGATGTTTTTGGTCTTTTAAAATGTGATGTCATCACAAATTGTGATGACATCACAAAATATTCTTCTTTGGATAATTGAAACATAAAATCAAAAGGAAATAAATCATTGTTCCTTTTTACAGCCTGATTCAATACTCTTGT
>CAIUKX010000347.1 GCA_903899795.1 uncultured Flavobacteriales bacterium | reverse complement strand
ACCTGATGCGTCTCAATCAATACTTCATTTAAATCTTCTACATGCGATTCAAAAACTATCTCAACTGTAGTATTCCCTGAAATTTCAACTTCCTTTTTCTCGGATTTAGAACCATTACCTGTTTTGCAAATCAAGGTGTATTTACCTGAACAAATATTTTTAAACTGGTAATTTCCAGTAGAATCCGTCAACACACTTCGATTGACTTCTTTCAAAACAACTTTCACAAAAGGAAGACCTTCCTAGTCATGTAAATCTGATACTTTTCCTGAAAGTGTATATATGCATTCTTGCTGAGAAAAAGTTGTAAATGGTAATAAACAAATAATGTAAACGATAAATCGCATAACCAATACTTTAAATTCAATAAATAAGTTGATAAGCTACATTCTGAAAATGATCTGTGACAGACTAAGAAAATAGCCTGAAAATGTAGAAGCAATATTGAATTAAAGTACTGGAGGTCCTCGTTGCGAGAAGGGATTAAATTCCGCTTTTTGTACTGAATAAGCACAATCTAAAAGGGGATTCGGATAAGATTTTGGGAAATAAAAGCTAAGAATTGAACCTGGTTTATCGATACAATCGATGTCAAAATCACAAGCAAAACACTTGTTTTCTATTTTAGTTTTACCGGGTAATTCTTTTTTTAAATGAGATTTAAAATGGCTGCTATGATCACATTCGTGCCACAAGGATCGTGGTGTAAGTAACACAAAGAAACTCAACAACAAAGAATACGCTATGTATTTTTTTAATCTCACTTTGGCAAATCTAATCAAAAAACTTAAACGAAAATCACCTCATCAAAAGTATAAGTCTCATTTCAAAGCACTTGTTGACTAATTAACTCCAGCCGCTCTAAGGCATTTTCGAACTTTTTTCTCGTGTTTTTCACGTTCTTCAGGAGTTCTGATATTATCCATCACTAAGAATGATTTACAATGATTATCCACTTCGTCAAATCGTTCCATCAATTTATCATCGGCGTGACCTGCTTTTACAGCTTTATCGATTGAATCATTCAAAACTATACATTTACAGAAATCCCACTGTTCTCCATAGATCGCCTCAATTTTTCTTTTATTCTCTTTGAATTCGGCATTCCCAACCGTTGAAGTATCGGCTATTTTCTTTTGAATAATCGCTTCTTCAGGTGTCTCAGGAGCTTCTACCCTATTCATATTTTCACCACACATGCCACAATCTACTTCTGGTTCATGAGAACATGAAAATAAGGCTAAAACAAAAAGGAAAATGTACAGCTTAGTAGTATTCATAAATCAGTTTTTGATCGTTTCTTAAGTTAAAGATAAGTATTTAAACTAAAAAAGTCCGAACTTTCGGTTCGAACTTTTTTAGTTTTACAAAAATACATTATGCTTTTACCTGTAATTGATCTTCAGAAGATGTTGCAACAGCAGATTTATCCAATCTGATTTTAGTTCCTTCCGAACTGATTAATACAGTAGAATCATTCATTTCTAAAATCTTTCCATGAATCCCACCGATGGTTACGACCTTATCACCAGTTTTCATGTTTTCACGGAATTTTTTCACTTCTTTTTGTTTTTTCAATTGTGGGCGGATCATGAAAAAGTATAAAACTACTATCATCAACACCCCCATAAATAATGGATTATTCATCGCTTTCTTTTGTGTTTTAATTTAACTATTTTACAATTACATTCGCAATCACATTCACTTCTGTACGTGAAGGTTCAGTGTTTGCTACAATACTTACTAATTTTCGAATGGGACCAGGATTCGCATTTTCTGTCGTGACGTAAGCTTTTACTTCTCCCTGTTCTCCCGGTGGAATTGGTTTTTCAGGTTTTTCAGCAACTGTACAGGAACAAGAACCTTTTGCATCTCCGATTACCAAAGGAAAATCTCCGGTATTTTTGATAATGAATTTAGCATTAATGATCTCACCTTTGATCACTTTTCCAGCGTCGTAGACCAAATTTACTGTCATTGTGGTTTTATTACCAACTTCTGCCGGTCCTGAATTTCCGCAA
Organism: uncultured Flavobacteriales bacterium; assembly: GCA_903899795.1. GTDB lineage: Bacteria > Bacteroidota > Bacteroidia > Flavobacteriales_D > Crocinitomicaceae > CAIUKX01. The sequence continues at coordinate 1,940 of CAIUKX010000347.1, read as the reverse complement.
GATTGCAAAAGAAGAAACAATCCGGCTGATAGTATAACTATTTTACTCTTCATATCCTATGATATTAATTGATTAATCCCCGACCTACTTTTTGAATTTTTTTATCCTTCATCAATTCAACAATTGCTTTGTCTAAAACACCATTGATGAATGTATGACTCTTAGGCGTACTGTAGAATTTCGAAATTTCAATGTATTCGTTCAATGTTACTTTCGTAGGGATACTATTGAAAATTTGAAATTCTGTAATTGCCATTTTCATGAGAACAACGTCCATTTTCGCGATCCGATCCAACTCCCAGTTCTTGGTTAATTCATCGATCAATTTCTCATTTTCTGTGTCCAAAGAAATGGTTTTTCTTAAAAGATCACGTACAAAATCTAATTCATCATCTTTGTCCTTGTACAAACTCAAAATCCCATTGGATTCACCTTCCTGAAACCCTTTGATAGTCTTCAATACCATTGAACAAGCCAAATCAATATCATCAAGCCATTGTATACTTTTCTCTTCGAAAAAATCATACAACAACGGGGAATTTGCGATTTCAACTTTAAATAAAGCCAAAGCAAACTGACGATCTTCTTCGAAACCTGTCTGACCGTTGTTCATAAACTCGAAATAGGTTTCACTTTCACGAAGATGCAAATACATTTTCTTAAACATTTCCTGCATTTGATCCCCTACCCAATTTACTTTTCGTTCCTCAGAAACACTTCTCAGTTCTCTGTTTTCGACAAGAAGTTTGATGATTTCATTTTCAACGAATTTCAGATTAGGATTCAATTCTTCAGCTGAAGGACGAATCTTCTTTTTATTTTCTTCGAATCTGTGAGCTGCAATAGAAGTTAATTCTCCAAAAGTCAACATCAAATATATGTAGAGATCGTAAATTCGTTCGATCGCTTGTAACATTTCATTTTCTGTCTTCCGAAAATTATCTTCGTTTGATTGATAATAAGCGTAAAGTGCTTGTAATACTTTAATTCGTAAATGTCTTCTATTGAGCATTTTTATTTATTTACAAAGGTAATTTTACTTTACCGATCGATTCAATTCTTTCTTCTGCCATTTTGTTAGCGATCTGGTAAGCCGGAATATTTTCAGCTTTCGAACGTTTAACAATATTTGCAATGGTACCGTAAATTTCTTCTGCTTTAGACATAGCCCATTCAGACGATAAACCTTTCACTTCGGAATAGCAATTAATCACTCCACCCGCATTCAATGCGAAGTCAGGAGCATAAATAATTCCTTTATCCATCACTATTTTTCCGTGAATATCTTCTTGTTTCAATTGATTGTTTGCTGCACCGGCTATGATCGAACATTTCAGGCGGGAAAGTGTTTCATCATTGACAGTCGCTCCTAAGGCACAAGGCGCATAGATATCCATATCAACATCATAAATTTCATCCAATCCAACCACTTTTGCTCCGTATGTTTCAGAAACTCTTTTCAAAGTTGGTTCATAAATATCAGTAATGTATACTTCAGCTCCTTCTTTCGATAAAAGTTCAACCAGGTATTCTCCAACGTGACCCACACCTTGAACAGCCACTTTTTTTCCTTGTAAAGAATCCGAACCGAATTGTTCTTTTGCACAGGCTTTCATTCCCATATATACTCCAAAAGCAGTTACTGGAGAAGGGTCTCCACTTTTCCCCGGTAAACCAACAACATGATCCGTTTCCATTTTAACATAGGTCATATCGGTTGTAGAAATCCCAACATCTTCCGCTGTGATGTATTTTCCTCCTAAGCTGTTGACGAATTTCCCGAAACGACGCATCAGTGCTTCTGACTTCATGGTATGGGAATCACCTATGATTACCGCTTTTCCTCCCCCTAAATTCAATCCTGAAATGGCATTTTTATAGGTCATTCCTCGTGATAAACGAAGAACGTCATTCAATGCTTCAATTTCACTGGTATATTT
>CAIUKX010000346.1 GCA_903899795.1 uncultured Flavobacteriales bacterium | reverse complement strand
TACACTATTTTTTTGTGTTTTCATCACCTATGGTCAATCCGTAAAATACAATTTAAGAATGCCACGTCCACAGTCTCATTATTATGAGGTTGAAATGGAAGTTTCGGATTTGCATGTAAAAACGTTTGATGTTAAAATGCCGGTTTGGGCTCCGGGTTCTTATTTGGTGAGAGAATTTTCTAAAAGTGTGAATCTCGTGAAAGCATTTGATGAAAACGGAAAAGAATTAACCGTGATAAAAAAGGCTAAAAATAAATGGACGGTAGATAAAGGTTCTTCTAAGAAAGTAAGTATCAAATATGAGGTTTATGCGTTTGAATTATCAGTTCGAACCAGTTTTATTGATTTGACTCATGGTTATGTAAGCGGAACGAGTGTTTTCATGTATATAGAAGAATGCCGCAATAATAAAGGTGCATTGCAGATTTTTCCTTACAAAGATTTTAAAGTGATTTCAACTGCAATGCCTAAAGCTGCAGAAGGAATTTCAAGTGATGGATCAGCTCATTTTGAATTTGAGAATTATGACCAATTGGTCGACTGTCCTATTGAAATTGGAAATCAGGAAGTATTTGAATTCAAAGCGGCAGGTGTAAATCATACAGTAGCGATTTATGGAATTGGAAATCATGATATTTCGAAATTAAAAGTCGATATGGCGAAGATTGTAGAGAAAACTTCAGCGGTGATTGGTGAGAATCCGAATAAAAATTACACATTTATCATTCACAATGTAATTGATGGACAAGGTGGTTTGGAACACATGAATTCAACGACTCTAAGTGTGAATCGCTGGACTTATGAGGGAAGTGACTATATTGGTTTTCTTTCTTTGGTAGCCCATGAATATTTTCACTTGTGGAATGTGAAAAGAATTCGCCCGATTGAATTAGGTCCTTTTAATTACGATGAAGAAAATTACACCTCATTGTTATGGGTAATGGAAGGTTTCACTTCGTATTACGATGAATTATTATTGCTTAGAGCTGGTTATTACACGCTGGATATGTATTTGCCGAAATTATTGAGTTCACTGAATTATGTTGAAGGATCTGTTGGAGCTAGAGTTCAGCCGGTTGCACACGCCAGTTTTGATGCATGGATCAAAGCGTATCGTCCAAATGAAAACAGCGGTAATACAACGATGACTTATTATTCCAGAGGGGCGTTGATGGCAGCTTGTTTTGATGCAATGATTGTAGAGAAATACCAAGGAAAAAAATGTTTAGATCATTTCATGCGACAGTTGTACGATAAGTTTTACAAAAAAATGAACCGTGGATTTACAGAACTTGAATTTCAGGAAGAATTGGAATCGTTTCTGGGTCGAGATATGGATCAATTTTTCAAGGATTACATTTTCGGCACCAAAGTGCCTGATTACAACGAGATTTTTTCAAAAGTAGGAGTGAGAGTTGATTACGTTGGAACGGCTAAACCTAATTTTGGTGCTACAACAGCTCAGGAAGGAAATAAAGTGGTTGTTCGTTCGGTACGTGCAGGTTCTCCTGCAGAAGAAGCGGGATTGAGTGTTCACGATGAAATTATCGGATGTGAAGGATTCAGAGTCAATCAAGCTGATTTTGATGGACTGATTAATTCATTCAGCGCAGGACAAACAACCAGTATTTTGATTGCCAGAGATGAATTGTTATTGGAATTAAAAGTGAAAATGACAAATTTTGAAAAACCTCAATACAAATTTGTTCCTCAGGATTCTCCTAAAACCAATGCTTTGAAAGAATATTGGTTGAGAGAAAAGAATTCTTTGTGAATAACCTTATAGGGACAGGTCGCGACTTGTCTCTACAAGATTATTGAATTATTTAAAATAATCCGAAATTTCCCCATTGTCCCATTTTTTTAGAATAGCAGTTTCGCCGTCAAATTCAAGATAGGTGAAATAATGCAGCCAATCGCCAATATTGTAATAGATAGATTGTTGATTTAATTCAATTTGAAGTGGTAAGTGTCTGTGTCCGAAAATGAAATAGTCGAAATGATCTTTTGTCAGAATCTCTTTACTGTAGGTCACCAACCATTCATTGTCAATTCCTAAGAATTTTTCATCGTTTTTACCGGTTTTGGCACGACTAGACTTTGAAGATAGGTTCGCCAGCCAAATTCCGAAATTAGGGTGAAGTCGGGCAAAACTCCATTGACAAAGCTTATTGGTGAAAATCTTTTTGAGAAGTTTATAAGACCGATCACCTGGACCGAGGCCATCACCGTGACCGATATAGAATGTTTTATTTCCAAATTTTCGGGTGATCGGTTCACGATACAATTGAATCCCTAATTCTTTGGGCAGATAATCGAAAATCCACATGTCGTGATTTCCGGTAAACCAATGTACTGGAATTCCTGCATCTGTTAGTTCAGCAATTTTGCCTTGTAACCTTACAAAACCTTTGGGAATGGCATGTTTATATTCAAACCAAAAATCAAAAATATCTCCGACTAAAAAAATTTCTTTAGCATTCGGTTGAATATGATTAAGCCAGGCAACAACTTGTTTCTCACGTTCCAAACTTTTTTCATAGGTAGGAGTTCCCAGATGAAAGTCGGATGCGAAATAAATATGTTTTCTTATGCTGTCTGACACTTTTATCAATTTTTAATTTTGGATGTTAATGTTTAATTAAAAAGTCGGGCTGAATGTTCCGACTTCAGTCGGGATGTATCGAAGGCTGACAGATGATGATCACATCCTACCTTTAATGACCAAAAATTCGTTGTAACTCCGCTTCTAATTCCGGACCTCTCAAGTTGGTTTTGATGATGTTGCCTTCTTTGTCTAATAATACGGTAAAAGGAATTCCTGAAACCTGATACGCTCTTCCCACAGCACTAGACCACCCTTTTAGATCACTAACATGATTGGGCCAGATTAAATTATCTTGTTTTATGGCTGCTAACCATTTTTCTTTATCAGTATCCAAAGAAACACTCATTACAGTGAATCCGTCTGTATTGTACTTTTCGTAGAGCTTAACCACATTAGGATTTTCACGACGACAAGGTCCACACCAAGAAGCCCAAAAATCCAGTAGGACAATTTTGCCTTTCAAGTCAGAAAGTTTCATCGTTGTTTTTCCATCCGTTTTTAATTCAGTGAAATCTGGTGCAGCTTTTCCGCTTGCAAACATATTAGCAGCATCTTTCCTTGCTTTTATTTGAAGGAAATTTTTGTTCACTTCTTTAATGGTTGGTGAATCCGGAAAGGAAGATACTAATTGTGTTACAACGGATTCATAAACTGCATATTCTCTGTCAGGATCAATAGATGATAAGGCAGGTAAAAGGGCAGGTGAATTGGGATTCTTTGCGATGAATTGCTGGCGATTGCTTTGGAATGTATTGAATTCCCTTTGCATCGACATGTTGACATCGTTTTGTTGTTCCGGGTGTAGTTGAAGTAAAGCACGGGCAGAATCTTGTTTTTGATTCCATTCTGTAAGAATTTTAATGTATTCATTCATGTTGACGCTTTCATCCGAACCAACTATATTGCTGAAAGAGTTAATGTTCGCGCCATCCCCGTATATTTTTACACTGCTTGCTTCTCGTAAAATAATATTGAGGTGTGTTTTTCCAAGTCTTAATACATAGTAATCGGGATTTGGAAGTTTTCCTTTTATTGAAAAATCACCATTTTTCGCCAATTTGACGGATAGAAGATCCACATAATGAGTTCCGTAAAACTGAGAGATTTTAATCGAATCTTCGGTTGTGTTGAAGATGTTACCGGAAACATTCACTTGAATTGGTTTCTGAGCGATCGAATTCAAAGAAACGAAAAGCGTAAGAATGGAAAATAGTTTGCGCATTTGATTAATTTTTGATGAGTTCCTTCAATTTTTGTTCCAAACTTTCTCCACGTAATCCCGTTTCGATAATTTTTCCTTCTTTGTCAACTAATACTGTATAAGGAATTCCTTGAAAACCGTACAATTGAACCATTTTTGATTTCCATCCCAATAAATCACTGACGTGATTCGGCCAGACTAAACCATCAGCTTTAATTGCTTCTTTCCAGTTGGTGACATTATCATCCAAAGAAACTGAAAGAATTGTAAAACCTTTGTCTTTATAGGTGTTGTAAAGTTTTACAACATTTGGATTTTCTTTTCGGCAAGGTCCGCACCATGATGCCCAAAAGTCGATCAAGACATATTTTCCACGAAGAGATGATAACGTAATTTGTTTTCCTTCAGGATTGTTTAATGCAATTTCAGGTGCCATTTGATTTCCTGAGTTTGCAACCTTAAATTGCTCGTATCCGATTTCAATTTGAGAAACTTGTTCAGCCATTTTTTGAGCGATAGGTGATTTTTTATATCGACTCATATAGGCAGCACTCATTTTCTTTAATGTTGTTAAATACGTTGGGTCCCAATCCTTGAATCCCATGTTGGGTGTAAGAAAAGAAGTAAGTAAAATGTTGGCTGGATTTCCCGGATTTGCTTCGACACTTTTGAGACAGAAAGCATCAATAGGTTTACGGAGATCAAGGTATTTTTGCATCAATTCTTCATCAGGAACTTTTCCTTGCTGTGAAGCTAGATTTTTTTGTTTTTCAATAAACTGACTGAATAATCCGTAATATTTATTCAAACTTTCAGACCATTCTGTACCGCTAAAATCAGGAGCGGATTGAAATGTGGCAAAAGCCGCCTTTAATTCTACATTGTCCTGTGGCACCAAGGGAAGTGTAAGTACACTTTCTTGATCATCTCCCAATCTCAACTGATAAATTCCCATATCAGGAATATTGTTCAACATGTCAAAATTACCGTCGGCATCTGTTGTACATTCGGCAACTGTGATAGTACCTTGTGGACTCATCGCTTCCAAATGGAGGCTGATATTATCTGCACCTTCAATGGTTCCGCTGATTCGGAAGTTTTCGATGATATCTGTATTCGGATCATCTTCGACTGTTTTTTTACCACCGCTGCAGGAAGCGAGACTAGCTATCACCAGCAAAGTACTGTATAGAAATATTTTTTTCATTTTATCAATTTTCTAATTGTTCTCGGAGTAATTGATTAGAGGCTTTTGGATCTGCTTTTCCTTTTGAAAGTTTCATTAATTGCCCCATCAAAAATCCTGTCAATTGTTTTTCACCATCGCGGTAACGTTGAACTTCTGCCGGATTTTGGTCAATGACTTGCTGAATGTATTGCAAGATTGAATTTTCATCCGATTCCTGAATAACATTGAGTTCTTCCGCTATCGTTAATGGATTTTTGGAAGGATTTTCAAGCAATGCAGGGAATATTTTTTGGGAAGCTACAGTTGAAGACACTTTACCATCATCGATCAATTTGATCAAAGCAGCCAGTTGTTCCTGTGAAATCGGGAATTGTTCGATCTCCAAACCATTATGGTTCAAGTAAGATTTTACGTCTCCCATAATCCAGTTTGCAGCCGACTTATAGTTTTTTGTGCATTGAATCAATTCTTCAAAATACAAAGCAATTGATTTGCTATCTGTCAGGATATATGCGTCGTATTCAGATAATCCTAATTCTTTCGTGTATTTCAAAAATAAATCTCTGGGAAGAGCAGGCATTTCTGCTTGAATAGAATCGATTTGTTTTTGATCTACAAACAATGGTTGTAAATCAGGTTCAGGGAAATAACGGTAATCGTTAGCTGCTTCCTTGGTACGCATGGAGATAGTAATTCCTTTTAAAGCATCAAAAGAACGCGTTTCCTGTGTTAGTGTTTCTCCTTTTTCTACAGCTTCAATCTGACGAATGATTTCATACTCTATAGCGCGTTGAACATTACGGATGGAGTTCATATTTTTTACTTCAACCTTAGTTCCGAATTCCGGAGCATTTTTCAATCGAACAGATACATTGGCATCGCAACGCAAAGAACCTTCTTCCATGTTACCATCACAAATATCCAGGTAACGTACCAATTTTCTGATTTCCGATAAATAATTATAAGCTTCTTGAGAACTTCGGATATCCGGTTCAGAGACAATTTCAACCAAAGGAACACCGGCACGATTTAAGTCGACAAGTGTGTCAAATACATCCACATCGTGAATACTTTTTCCGGCATCTTCTTCCATGTGAATCCGTGTCAAACCGATTGATTTTTCTTTTCCGTCTTCCGTTTTTATAATGACAGCACCACCTGTACAGATAGGTGTTTTATCCTGAGTAATTTGATAGCCTTTTGGAAGATCGGGGTAAAAGTAATTTTTACGTGCAAAATATTGATCGCGAGCGATGGTACATCCACATGCCAAACCAAGTCGAATAGCATATTCAATGGTTTTTTTATTCATCATCGGAAGTGTTCCAGGGTGCCCCAGAGAAACAACACTTACATTGGTATTGGGAACCGCTCCGAATTCATTGATGTCGTTGGAATAAGCTTTGGTTTTGGTGAGCATTTGAGCATGCACCTCCAAGCCGATGACAACTTCATATTTATCTCTTATTTCAGGATTCATGGTAAAATTATAAACGAGAAATCAATTGACTCATTATTAAGGTCATTTTAGGTTCTTGACGATTAGCAACATCGATTACATCCTGTAAACTTACTTTATGGATTTTTCCAGGAACACCTAAATCAGTGATGATTGAAATCGCGAAACAAGGAATACTCATGTGTCGTGCAACGATAATTTCAGGAACGGTTGACATTCCAACAGCATCCGCACCAATAGCACGAACATATCCATATTCAGCCGGAGTTTCCAAAGTTGGCCCTGTTAAACCTGCATATGTTCCTACGGAAACACGGATGTTGTTTTCAGCAGCAATTGCTTTCGCTAATTCAATCATTTCAGCATCATACGGATCGCTCATGTCTGGGAAACGAGGTCCTAATTCATCAAAATTCTTGCCGATAAGCGGGTGAGCAGGGAAGAGGTTGATATGATCATTTTGGATCATGATTTCACCTACTTCGAAATCGGGATTTACCCCTCCTGAAGCATTGGAAACAAACAAACGTTCGATTCCCAACAATTTCATTACTCTCACAGGGAAAGTAACTTGTTTCATATCGTAACCTTCATAGTAGTGAAAACGACCCTGCATAGCAACGACTTTCTTTCCACCCAATTCTCCGAAAATTAATTTTCCGGAATGACTTTCAACAGTTGACACAGGGAAATTAGGAATGTTTTTGTATTCAATTTCATCAATCACTTTGATTTCCTTTACCAATCCTCCCAGACCAGTTCCAAGAATAATACCGATTGTAGGTTGTACGTTTGTTTTTGATTGAATGTATTGAACGGATTCTTTAAATTGTGTCAACATATTGATATATTAAGTTATTAAAAATTTCTTCTCTGTCAATTTTTACCTCGATGGGTTGATAGTACCACGGGTAATTTTTTATGTCCGATGTTTCAATTAATTCCGATAATCGCATGAAATCTTTTTCTGTCGTAATAATTGCTTTTCGGTCGGGGGCAAAAGTACCAAATTTTTGGTGAATTGTTTCTATGTCATCGAGTGTAAAATTGTGATGATCAGAAAATGAGATGGATTCCACTTCAAATTTTGATTGTAATTCATGTAATAATGGTTTAGAGTTGGCAATTCCTGTCACCAGTAATACGTGCTTAATGTCTGATTCTATTGTCTTTCCAAAAGGAATTGATAGGCCGTAAATAATAGAGGAAAAAAAGACACGAGATGGATTGAATTTTAGTTTTTGTACTGTGTTTTTTTTCTGATTTTCATCTAAATATTGGGGTGATTTTGAGACGATAATCCAATCAGCTCTTTTTCGTCCGGATTTCCATTCTCTCAAGTTACCCGCTGGCATCACCAAGTCGTCGTAAAACAAAGATTGATAATCGGTTATTAATATATTTTTCCCAGCTTTTACGGCACGGTGTTG
>CAIUKX010000345.1 GCA_903899795.1 uncultured Flavobacteriales bacterium | reverse complement strand
CCGAGGAAGATGTTAATCAAATTTTAAAAGAACTCGAGGAAAATTAAATGGATACAAGACTAAAAGACATGAGACCGCTTCGCTCAAAGACGAAGCCTGCATAGGTCTTTATATCTTGATATCTTGCCGTCTTAATGTCTAAACAATGTTCAACAAATACAAATACCATTTCCTGTTACATTTCATTATTCTCCTTTGGGGATTTACAGGAATATTAGGAAAACTCATTCATCTTGATCCTTTGTACATCGTTTGGCACCGTTTGTTTTTTGCTTTACTTGGTTTAGGATTGATTTCCATCGTTCTTAAAAAATCGTTGAGAATTAATTCCAAAACCGATCTTCTGAAATTATTCGGTGTAGGAATTATTGTCGGATTGCATTGGGTAACTTTCTACAAATCCATTCAACTATCCACCGCTTCTTTGGGAATTTTGTGCCTTTCCACAACAACTTTGCACGTATCATGGTTGGAACCTTTGGTTATGAAGAAAAAATTCTCTTGGTTAGAATTTTCACTTGGGTTACTGGTTATCGGGGGAATCTATATTGTTTCGGAAGATTTCAATCCTAAAGATTACGAGGCACTAGCTTACGGTTTGTTTTCAGCGATGCTCGCTGCTCTTTTTTCTGTTTTCAACGGAAAACTGGTGCAAACGATTCCTTCAACAACCATGACGTTTTACGAAATTTCAATGAGTCTGGTATTTCTTACTGTTTTGTTAATTACTCAAGGCATGTTTACCAAACAGCTTTTTCACATGACAACGCAGGATTTACTTTTATTACTCTTCTTGGGATTGGTCTGTACTTCTTTTGCGTTTATGGTCACAATCGATATTGTAAAACGTATGGGAGCATTTACAGTGTCGTTGACCATCAACATGGAACCCGTTTATACGATGTTATTGGCTGTTTTCCTGCTTCATGAAAACAAAGTAGTCGGTTCCAATTTTTACTATGGTGCTTTTTTAATCGTTGTAATTGTGTTTGCAAATCCAATTATCAAACATTATTTGAAGCCGAAACAATAATTCTATTGTTTATTTTTCATTCAAAAACTTCAACCACTTTTCAGCCTGTTGATTATTGAGAACACGTGGAAACTTGTTTTGAGAACCAGCCTTTCCTATTTTATCCATGAAAGAATAGAACACGTTTGGTTCTAAAACATGAATAACAGGATCATTCAAATTATTTTTTCGACAGGTATGATAATCGTCATTGAGTCTGGAAATTTGATCATCGATCTCTTTCATTAATTGTTTCCCATCGATAGCAGAACTTGTTCCTATGTACCAATTATGTCTTTGCTTTTCTACATCTGCATAAATACAAAACTCCGGTATTTCAATCGCTAATTTCTCACAAACCAAACTAATTGCAGAATTGATATTATCCAATGAAAGATGTTCACCACTTAAACTCAGGTATTGTTTTATTCTTCCTGTAATTTTAATTTCATGATTATCAAGATTCGTAAATTGGACCAAATCCCCGATCATGTATCTCCATAGCCCTGCATTGGTAGACAAAACCAGCGCATAATCTATTCCAACCGTTAACTGGTGATTCAAGGAGAAAGCCAAATGTTTATCCCTTACATTTCCTTCTTCATCAAAAAATTCGCTGTTAAAAGGTATAAACTCAAAGAAAATCCCATTTTCAAGTAATAATTGCATTCCATCACTTTCCGGAGATTTTTGATATCCAAAATAACCTTCACTCGCCAAATAAGTATCCAACAAATACACTTTCTTCCCTGAAACTTTTTCAAGTCGGGAAATATAAGGCTTCATAAATACACCACCGTGCAAATACACCTCAAAGTTCGGCCAGATATCATGGATCGTCTTTAGATTATATCGCTCAATTATTTTTTCCATTAGCATAATACACCAGCTCGGTACACCGGCAACAATTCCAATATCCCAAGAAGGAGCTTTTTCAATGATCTTTTCCATTTTTTGATTCCAATCAGTAATCTTGGTGATACTGTTATTCGGTTTAGTAAATGGACTAAAAATAAACGATGTATGCTTTTTTAAGATTCCACTTAAATCTCCTTCATAATGCGTTTTCTTGTTCTTTAATTTCGAGGAACCACCAACAACCAGCATTTTCGCATTGTAAAAATCTTCCGATAAATCCAACTCATACAAAGTTGCCATTTGATTCATACTCGTTTTTTGGAAGGAACGGATCATTTGTTTTGTAACCGGGATTCTCTTGCTTGGTGAACCTGTTGTTCCTGAAGATAAAGCATAGTAATTAATTCGACCAGGCCATGTATGATTCTTTTCTCCCAAAATTGACTTACTAAGCCAATCTTTAAAAAATTCTTCATAATTAGTAATCGGTAAGGAATTTTGGTATTCTTCAACCAAATTTTTCTTTAATAATAAATCTTCAAATTGATGATCTTTTCCAATTGCGTATCATCAATAGCTTT